>NZ_BJLL01000006.1:0-76256 GCF_007996925.1 Enterococcus sp. NBRC 3427
GTACCATTAAAAGGCTACCTGTTACAATAGATTGATGATGCGCTATCTATGAACATCGAAGTTCAGTTTTTTAAGTTTCCTTGTTCTTTTTTTAGCCGATTCATTCATTAAACAAAAGGTTACGTAAACGTATAATTAGTAAAAATAAAAAAAGAGAAAAGGGCGTTAAAGGTATGATAAAAATGACTAAAATTAGTTTATTTTTTTATATTAAATACGAACAAATTTTCGGTTATTGATGAAAAAAAACATTGAAAATGGTATGATAAAAGAAAAAAAGGAGGAAATTTTTAATGGTGAAATTTATCCATGCGGCAGATTTACATATGGATCGGTCATTTGAAGGACTGACAACTCTTGATAAAACTGTACAGGAAAAACTATTGAAGACGAATCTGATCGTTTTATCAAATATCATTGAACAGGCAATAATAAATAATGTTGATTTTGTTTTACTTGCAGGAGATAATTTTCATCAAAATCGTCCTTCATTAAAAATACAGAAACATTTTTTAGAACAGATGAAACGGTTAGAAAAGAACCATATACCTGTATTTATAATATTCGGAAATCATGATTTCTATCAAAAAGAGCGGTATTGGTTCTCCTTTCCTAAAAATGTCCATTTATTTACATCCGAAACGGTAGAGACAAAAAAAATAACGATAAAAAGTGGAGAAACTGTCTCTCTCAGTGGATTCAGTTATCGACAACCATGGATTCAAAAAGACAAAGTGATGGAATTTCCTTCTAGAGAACTTACAGATTACCATATTGGTTTGTATCACGGGGAACCGGGTACCTCGCAAAAAGGGAACTATGCCCCTTTCCAACCTTCAAAAATGCAAGAAAAAGGATACGATTATTGGGCTTTGGGGCATATCCATGTGCCAACAGTTTTAAATGAAAAGCAAACCATCGTTTATCCAGGTGCGCCTCAAGGACACACTAAAAAAGAACAAACTTCTACATCCATTCTACTTGTTGAATTAAGTAAAGGAAGTTGTCAAATACATCCGATTAAAGTAGCAGAGGTCTATTGGAAGACAAAGGAAATATCATTGAGGCAAGTGAGGACGACAAAAGAGGTGATTGTTCATATTCGTCAGCAACTTTCAAAAGTAGAGGATGGGTTTAGTTTAATTGAGATAAAATTAAAAGATTATGACCATCTCAATACAGATGTTCTAGAGCGAATACAATCAGGAGAGTTATTAGATTATCTGTTAGAGGAATTTTCAGATAGGATAAGTGATTTATTTATTTGGCGTATTTCTCTCATGGAGGATACTTTTTATACGAAGATTCCACTTGCTGCTTCTGCTAAATTGATGGAACAGCTATTTCAATACTATCAGACACCTCAAGATTTCCAACAAATTTTAAATGAAGTATATAGCCACCAAGAAGCAGCTAAAATATTGAGCGAACTGCCGGAATATCAAGAAGAAACACTTGAAAAAGCCAAGCAGCTACTTAATCAAGATTTTTTATTTGAGGAGGATCAGGAATGAAGATTTTAAGGATCGAGATTGCTGCTTTTGGAAAATGGCGTCAAAAAAGTTTTGATTTTTATTCAGGCAATCAGCTGATCTATGGGGGAAACGAAGCAGGAAAATCAACGATTTATCAATTTATCCAAGCCATCTTATTTGGATTCCCTTCAAAAGGCCGTAAAAAAAAGGATTATACACCAAAAGACGGCTCAGCCTATGGCGGCAAAATATGGCTTATACATCCTGTATACGGTGAGTTTGCTGTCGAACGCTATAAACAGCAAAATCGTGGAAAATCGAAGGTATGGCTAGGGAATCAAGTTGGAAGTGATGAATTACTAGAAAAACTGATTGCCCCTTTGACGAAAGAGTTATTCCAGCAGGTATTTACTTTCCAGCAAGAACAGTTGATGGAACTAGATCACTTGAGAGAAAAAGAGCTACATGATGCACTGATTTCTTTAGGGATTACGGGCAGTTCTCAAGTATTCCAAAAAAGACAAGAATATTATCAGAAAGCACAACAGTTATTCAAGAAAAAAGGCCAAAAACTGCTGATCAATCAAAAATTAAATGAATGGAAAGAGCTTCAAGAGAAAATCCATCTAAAACAAGAACAGGAAGCTTATTTTGGCAAGTTGATCCAACAAGAACAGGAATACGAGTCGCAACAGCAACAGTTACTGGAACAACTAAATGAAGCGAATAAACAATTTGCACTAGCCAGACAGCAAGAACTCAATTTTTCTTTATATGAAGAATGGCAATCCCTCAAAAAAAACATCGCCACAGGTCTTCCTGATGAACAACTTCTTCTTGATCTGGAGTCTTTTTCCAAACGGTATCAGCAAACAAATGAGCGTTTAGAAGAATTAGAAGTAACTCTGGAAAAGCATAGCGGGATGGATCAGCAGTCAGCTAGATATTATTTTTATTTAGAGCAGGAGCAAGAACTAAAAGACCTCCAACAACTCCAGTTTACAACGGAACAATTAAGCGAAGAATGGCAAAGACTTCAAATAGAGACTAGAGAAACAAATTCAGAATTGAAGATCTTGGAACAAAGATGGCAGTGGCAGAAAAATCCGTTACCGGAAGAATTTTTATATGAAGAAGAGTGGAAGAATCTTCTGGCTGAAGAAAGAAGGATTGCTGATTTAGAAAGCCAGATTTCTGTGCGTCTCCAGATAGCTAAAGAACAGCAAAAAATGATCGAAGCAGAAGTGAATGAGTTGGAAGAGACTTATCCAGCATTATTACAAAATCAGTCAGAGATAGCACCAACCCCTTCATCTAAACCATATATGCTAATTGCTGGCGGAGCAATAATCATTGCAGGTATATTTGTACCAATGCCCTTAAAAGTGGTCTTTTTATTGATTGGTGCAGGCATGGCGGGCTATTTCTTCTACAAAAAGCAATCAAAGGTCAAACCTAAAAATGATTTATCAGAAATAAAAGGAATGTGGCAAGAAAAACTAGGTCAGCTTGATTTAGCTTTAGCCCAATTAGCAGAAGCAGAAGAAAAACAAAAGAGAATAGAAGAAGAAAAACAAATTCTTCAGCAAGAAGTATATCGTTTTGCTGATCATCGGCACTTAGGAAAGATGGATACACTCAAACTCATGAAAGAATATGGGCAAGAAGTCATAGATTATCAGAAATTGTATGGCGTATTTGTGCGGAAACATAAAAGAGAGCAGGAAATCCAAGAAAAACTACGACAGATCGATCAGAAATTTGAGTTTGTTAAAGAATGGTTACCCATACAAGATAAGACGATCTCAGAAAAAATGGCTATGCTGTCCCGTTTTATCCAAGAAATGGAACAGATGAAATTTGCTAGAAGCTATCAGCAAAATACTTTATTGAAGCAAGAAATCAATCAATTGAAAAAGAAACAAAAAGTATGGGTACAAGAATACAGCGAACAATTGAGCCAAGCTGGATTATCTTATCCTTCGGAAGTACCTGTCTTTTTACAAAAAGCCAAACAAGCCGAACAGCAGATGAAAAGGTATAATGAACTGTCAGAAATGCTTCGCCCACTGTTTCCTGAAGAACTGACGAAAGAGAAATTATCTGTAAGACTGCGGCAACTGAAAGAAAAGCAAGCCCAGCTCCACCAAGAAGAAAAAGAAGCAAGTGAAAATCGGCAACGACTCCAACTTCAAGTAGAAGAGCTGCAAAGAGACGGCACATTGGACGAACTCTATCAACAAGCTAGCCGACAAAAAGCAAAATTGCAGGAATTGCTAGAGGAATGGGGCGCATTTGAAATCGCCGGGACATTTTTAGGCGATCTTTCAACAGAGATGAGTGAAAGACAATTACCTCAGTTGTTAAAAGCAGCGGGTGATTATTTAGGTATTTTAACAAAAGGAAATTATCAGAAGATATTACTGAAAAACGATACACTGACTTTAACAGACGGATATACAGACTTTCCAATCTATGAGTTGTCTACAGGTACGAAAGATCAGCTGATTATGGCGATGAGGTTTGCTTACCTCTCGTTAGAAGCCAATCGTTCGATATGTCCGATCATCATAGATGATGGCTGGCTTCATTATGATCATCAGCGAAAGTATCAATTAGCTGAACTTTTAGCTAAATTTGGAGAAAAGTATCAAATAATTTGTTTTTCTTCTGATAAAGAAATGGTAAGCTATTACCATGAGATGAACCAAACCGTAAAACAATTAGAAGGAGCAAATAATGAAAAAAATTCGTGATTTAGTAATCGATGAGCAGTTTGAGCAATTTGTCCTGATCAAAAGTGCAGATGTAAGAATCGCTAAAAACGGAAAAAAATTTATTGCTTTTACTTTCCAAGATACTTCAGGTACCATCGATGGCAAGTACTGGGATGCTTCGGAAGAAGAAATCAATAAATTTACAGCCGGCACAGTCGTTTTTCTAAACGGTAAAAGAGAGGTTTATCAAGGGAACCCGCAAGTAAAGATTCTTCACATGCGTTTAACAAGGATGGATGAGCCAGGGGAACCTAGTTTATACATGGAAAGAGCCCCTTTGAAGAAAGAAGAAATGGAAGAAGAAATCAATCAATTATTATTTGAAATCACAAATGCGCATTGGAATCGGATCGTTCGCTATCTACTCAATAAATACCAAAAACAATTTTTTGAGTTTCCGGCAGCCAAAAGAAACCATCATGCATTTGCCAGTGGATTAGCTTATCATACTTTGACAATGCTTCACTTAGGAAAATCAATTGCCGATGAATATCCTGAGTTGAATCGACCATTATTATATGCGGGTATCATTTTGCATGATTTAGGAAAGGTGATCGAACTTTCCGGTCCTATGTCGACAGAATATACGCTTGCAGGGAATTTAATCGGACATTTGGTATTGATTGACGAAGAAATAACTAAAGCCTGTCTTGCGCTGAAAATCAGCGAAGCTGACGAAGATGTTCTCGTATTACGTCATATGGTTTTAGCACATCACGGCCTATTAGAATATGGTTCACCTGTACGTCCAAGAATAATGGAAGCAGAAATATTACATCAAATCGACAATATTGATGCTTCCATGCAGATGATATTGACTTCGATTCGTCAAACAGAACCAGGAAAATACACAGATCGGATTTTCGGTATGGACAACCGAAGTTTCTATGTACCAAAAGATTTATAGCAAAAATTTATTTTTTTCATTCAAAACAAAAAAGCGAGACATAAGTCTTCGCTTTTTTTGTTTTCTTTTATTTTGATGAATCAGTTGTTTCTTCAGTTGAAGATTCTTTTGTTGAATCAGTTGATTTTGTGTCAGAGCTCTTTGTTGAAGATGTGGCTTCACTTGAGTCTTTAGCACCTGATGAAGTTGTTGTGAATGCACTCAACACATTTTCAAAGGCATCGTCTTTGATTTTTACGTTTGCATCTTTTAATTCTTCACCGATTACTTTAGTCGTGAATGCATTGTCACTTAATTTTGTTTCAGTAGCGATTTCTTTTAATTGATCTTTGTATTTATCCATGTCGTTGCCTTTATTTTGGTTTTTCACCATTTTAACAACATAGTATTCTGTTGCATAAGAAGTAGTGTTTGTTGCAGTAATAACGTCAGAGACTTCGCCGTCTTTCAATTTGAAAGCTGCTTCTTTTACTTCTGCAGGAATAGTTGTCGTCGTCGAGTCGAATTTGACTTTACCGCCATCTTCTTTTGTCTCTGAATCAGTTGATTTGTCTTCGGCTAATTTAGAGAAATCATCCCCATCGTCCGCTGATTTTTTTACATCTTTTGCTTCATCTTCACTTGATAATTTGATGATTTGTGCTTCTACTTCTGGATGGAAAGATTCCCAAGCAGTTTTCAGATCATCATCTGTAATATCTACATGAGCCTTCAAACCAGCTTCAAAAGCTAGATTGTTACGGATATATTCTTTGTAAGAATCTTTCGTATACCCAGCAGTTTCTAATTGTGATTCAAAAGTATCACCTAAAGATTTCGCTTGTTTGTCGTATTCTGCATCCACTTGTTTATCTGTTACTTTATCGCCGTATTTGTTATTGAATACTTTATAGATGATCATCCGTTGTACTAATGATTGGTTCGATGATTCGAGCTTTGCTTCATCGTAGAAATCAGATACAGTGATCGTTCCGCCTTTCATCGTTGCGATATCTTTATTGGTATCGCCTGAACAAGCCGCTAGAGTTAAAACAGCCAACGCACTAGTAGCTGCCAAAATAATTGATTTTTTTTTCATTAATGTTTGCACTCCTGTAATTAGTTATTATTTTTTATATATTAACTATACCATATCCCATGCCCTTTAAAAGCGTTCTCGTGATAGTTTCAAACAAAATTCAAAATTTCATCACATTCCTAGGAAATGTGCAATTATTCCTCTATTAGACAGTCGTATCTGTTGAGAAAATGATCATTATTGTATTTGATCAGGATACTCAGGCAGATCAGCTGTTAGTTTTTCTACTTGTTCATTGATTTGGGCGATACGTGGTTCGGCCTGGAATTTAAAATCTTCGATATCTTTGTTGATGGCTTCTTGGAAAGCGGGAATCACAGATTCAGCTGTTTCTTTTGTCTCGATCAATGCGCTTTTAAAATGATCCAAGCTGTTATTTAAATCGTTTGTCAGAGTGGTTGCTTCTTCCAGTTCTTCAATCAGTTTTTTTCTTGTTTCGTTCCCGCTCCTAGGTGCAAATAACAGACCTCCGACAGTTCCAGCAGCAGCTCCGAATAACAGTCCTTTGAAAAAGTTTTTAATCATCGCTGTGCACCTGCTTTACGATTGTTTCTTGAATAGCTTTTAGTTCTTCTGGTCCATAACTGTCTTGATGGTTGCCAAAATGGATAGAAAAATCGTCCTCTTTGCTATAGCGAGGAACTAAATGGATATGTGAATGAAAAACAGATTGATAAGCTAATTCACGGTTGTTATTCAAGATATTAAGACCTTTCATTTCTGGAAAAGCTTTTTCTAAAGCTTGAGCAATCTTAGGCACACGTGAAAAAACTTCTCCTGCAAGTTCAGGATCATATTCAAAAATATCTGCTACATGACGTTTAGGGACAACTAACGTGTGTCCTTTCGTTGCTTGAGAAATGTCTAAAAAAGCATAGACTTTGTCGTCTTCATAAATTTTATAGCTTGGGATTTCTTGATTGATGATTTTGCAAAAAATACAGTTTTCCATAAAAAACATCCTTTCCATAAAGAATAAATACTTCAGCTTAACTTTACCATAAGTTAAAGCCATTGTAAGGAAAAAAACAAAATACCGTCATTTTCTTCGTGGTATAATAAATAAAAATAAATGGCGGAGGAAAAAGAATGAGTTTAATTATCGATCATGTCACAGGAGGGTATGGACATCTCCCTGTGTTAAAAGATATCAGTTTCAACGTACAGCCTGGAGAGATAGTAGGATTGATTGGGCTGAACGGAGCAGGGAAAAGTACAACCATCAAGCACATTATCGGTCTGTTGGAAGCTACAAAGGGAACGATAGAAATCAATCATCTATCTTTAAAGAAAAATACGGAAGAATATCGTAAACAAATTGGGTATATTCCAGAGACGCCTTCTTTATATGAAGAATTGACTTTGAGGGAACATATCGAAGTCACTGCGATGGCCTATGATATACCTATGGATACAGCAATGAAAAGAGCTGAAAAGCTGTTAGAGACTTTCCGTTTGTCTAATCGCCTTGACTGGTTTCCGGCTAATTTTTCAAAAGGGATGAAGCAGAAAGTGATGATCTTATGCGCCTTTTTGATCGAGCCTTCTTTATATATCATTGACGAACCATTCTTAGGATTGGACCCACTGGCTATCAATGCGCTGCTTGAATTGATGGTAGAGATGAAAAAAGAAGGAGCCGGTATTTTGATGTCTACGCATATTTTAGCTACTGCAGAAAAATACTGTGACCGTTTTGTGGTCTTACATAACGGAGAGATACGAGCAGATGGGACCCTTGAGATGTTGAGAAAAGAATTTCATCTGCCGGATTCTTCTTTGGACGAAATCTATATCGCTTTAACAAAGGAGCAGGCACATGAGTAGTTTTTTTCAAAAACGTTTAGCAAGGCATCAAAAGAAAATGATGAAATATATGCGCTATGTGTTGAACGATCATTTTGTTTTAGTTTGTCTTTTCTTAATTGGTGGCGTGGGATTGTATTATTCTAGTTGGTTGAAAACCTTGCATCCGCCTTTTGCACTTGGGGGAATGATAATCTCTGTATTTTGGATGCTCTGTTTATTTGTAGGCAAGATGGCTACTTTTGCGGAGGCAGCAGATATTGTTTTTTTACTTCCGAAAGAAAAAGAAATGCAGACCTATTTGGAACGAGCTTTTCGCTATTCTTGCATTTTTCCGATGATCATTTTGATATTGGCATGCGGATTTGCTATGCCATTAGTGGTGGTTAGTACTCAGCAAGTCTTTTCGATGTTTTTCGTCTATCTGATCATATTATGGAGTTTGAAATTCAGTCATCTGCAAATCAAGCGAGCAGAATTGTTTCGACTAGATCAACAGGTCATTCGTTATTGGAAAACAGGTTGGTTACTTTCTTCTATGCTCATTTTGCTTCTTTCATTTTATTGGCTGGTCTGGGCAGGGGTAGCAGGTGCATTGGTACAGGCAAGTCTATATTACTGGTTTTTGTGGAAGCAACAGGAAAAAAGATTGGATTGGGAGAAAATGGTGCACGCAGAAGAACAAAGGTTGCATCAGATCTATCAATTTATTAATTTATTCACAGATGTTCCTGAAATTACGGCAAAGGTAAAAAGAAGACGCTACTTGGATCCTCTATTGACTCATATTAAAAGAGAATCAAAAAACACTTATCTTTATTTGTTTGCAAGAAGATTGGCAAGAGGTTCTGATTTTAGTGGTCTTTACTTCCGGTTAGTAATTATAGGTGGGCTATTGATTTTTGGAGTGATCGACTTTTATTTTAGTCTGATAATCGGTTCTTTATTTTTATATTTGATCGGTTTCCAATTGTTGCCTTTAGCGAGCCAGTTCCGCTATATGGTGCTCGTTCAGCTTTATCCAATCCATGAGAATCAGAAGAAGCAGGCGATCCAGTATCTGCTCACATGGGTATTAGTTATCGCATCGGTTATCTTTGGGTTGATTGCTGCAGTCGTATTGGATGGTCAGCAACGATGGGTTCCGCTAGCGGCTTATTTGATTGTTACGGGTCTCTTTGTTAAACTATATGTACCAACTCGTTTGAAGAAGATGTCAGACTGAAAGCAAAGCTGTGTAGGATAAAAATGAACATGAAAAATAGAGCGTTGACAGTAAGAATGCTGTTCGTTCTATTTTTTTTGAGAAAAGTCGGTTTTTTGAATGGCAAATAAATGAAAAAGAACGTATATGTGCTTGACGTGTAGTGATCAGGCGACTAGAATAATAAGTACTGCAAAACAAAGAGTAAGAGGACGGGAGAATGCATGATGGAGTTTCAGTTAGACCAAGAGTGGCGGTTACGTCCCATCAAAGGCGATACAGGAAAAACATACATAGGCATGCGTGATGAAGACAAAGTCTTTATTAAACGAAACACGACTCCGATGTTGGCTGCTCTTTCAAGGGAAGGAATTACACCAAAACTTGTTTGGACAAAACGAACGGGGAATGGCGATACCTTGACAGCACAAGAATGGCTAGAAGGCCGCTTGCTAACTCCTAATGAGATTGGTCAAAGAAATGACGTGATTGATGTTTTGTACCATTTACATCATTCAAATTCTCTTAAAACCATGCTGACCCGTATCGGCGGACGTGTTATGACGCCGGAGAAGATGTTGCAAAAATATGAAAAAGAATTACCAGAAGAACTCCAGAAAAATCAATTTCTGCAAATCGTCCATCGATTTCTTCGTGAGCAGATCCCACCGATAGATAAGGAAAATCTATCAGTAGTGCATGGAGATGTAAATCATCGAAATTGGTTAGTATGTAAAAATTATTTATATCTCGTGGATTGGGATTCAATCATGTTTGCAGACCCTGCGGTAGATATTGCAACGATTTTAGGAAATTATGTGCCTCTATCCAGTTGGAATCAATGGCTGATCAGTTATGGCATACGTCCGACTGACGAAATGCTTGAAAAATTTCACTGGTATGCGGCCATGAATTTGCTCCAAGAAATCACTAGATACTGCAAACGTGAAGATCATCGACGAATGAACGAAGAAATTTTACAATTAAAACGAATTTTCAGTGGCTGAGGTTTGGCCCAAACTCTGCGGAGATTTGGCCAGACCTTTTTAATTAGAGAAAGGAATGGAGATAAATAATGCGTGTCCGAAATCGTCCGGGAGCAGCGGAAATGTTAGCGGCTCACCCGAATTTTGTAATTAGTGATCCAACATTGTGGAAAGGAAAATGGAATGAATTGTTTGGAAACAATCATCCAATCCACATTGAGATTGGAATGGGGAAAGGCCAGTTCATCACTGGAATGGCAAAAGCCCATCCTGAAATCAATTATATTGGAGTAGAAATGCAAGTAAGTGTTGTTTCTATAGCATTAGACAAGTTGATTGAACAACCGCTTCCTAACCTGAAGCTTCTGCATGTGGATGGATCAGCATTGACAGAATATTTTGCTGACAGCGAAGTAGATCAGATCTATCTGAATTTTTCTGATCCATGGCCGAAAAAACGACATGAAAAACGGCGCTTGACATACAAAACTTTTCTTGCTGTAGATGAACAGATCCTCCGCCCAAATGGAGAAATCCACTTCAAAACAGATAATCAAGGATTGTTTGAGTATTCGTTGGCAAGTTTTTCTCAATATGGCATGATCCTCAAACAGGTATGGTTGGATTTGCATCAAAGTCAATTTGAAGGCAATATTATGACGGAGTATGAAGAAAAATTTTCTTCGAAAGGTCAACGTATTTATCGAGTAGAAGCTCAATTTCAAGATAAGACCAAAAAGAAAAGTCTGTGAATGAACTTTTTACTTTCATAAAAAGATAAATCCCAGAAAACACATTACATCTGTCATGTGCATTTTCTGGGACTTTTTTGATTTAAGATATACCTATTTCCTCGGTTTTCAACAAGGTGGAATCAATTGGAATCGAGAGAATGAAAATAATCCTTTGTCGGTGATCTTCAATTCGGGTATGACAGATAATGTTAAGAAAGAAAGTGTCAAAAAAGGATCAAAGGTTTTAGCTGCCCCTAGTTGATGTGTTTCAGCTATTAATTCATTCAACTGTTCATTGACGATCGAAAAAGGTTCCTGTGTCATGATGCCGCCTATCGGTAGAGGAAGACAAGCTATTTCCTTCTGTTTGTTGACAACAGTCATCCCGCCACCTTTTTGAATCAAAAGATTAGCAGCATACAGCATATCCTCATCATTTGTCCCCACGACAACTAGATTATGAGAGTCATGAGCAATCGTTGTCGCTATCGCCCCTTGTTTCAGCTGAAATCCTTTTACGATGCCTAACCCAATATTTCCGGTTTGATGGTGACGCTCGATCACCGCAATCTTTAATTGGTCTTTTTCGATTGAAGGAATGAATCGTTCGCCTTGTCGGTCCACTTTTTCTACCAAATCGTTCGTGACGAGACTATTCGGGATAATTTCGATCACATGGGCTTGCGAAGAAGGGAGAAGCAGCTCTAACGAACGAGGGTGCAACGGTTGAGCATTTAGGTTTGGTAGACAGCATGTATATGGATTTGAATGATCAGCAAATAAATGGTCTTCGAGTTGACCAGATTGGACGACCAATGTTCCCTTATAGAAAACTTCATGAATTGGCAACTTGGTAAGATCGTCTGTTAAGAAGAAATCAGCTTGATACCCAGGAGCAATCGCACCTAGTGTTTTCAAATCAAAACATTCTGCTGCATTCAATGTTGCCATCTGGATTGCCTGTAATGGATCAATTCCCATTGAAATAGCTTGACGGACGATATGGTCAATCGATCCTTCTTTAACTAAATCATTGATGAGTTTATCATCGGTGACAAAGAAGCATCTTCTTGAATTATCAGGCGTGATCGCCGGTAGTAGCGATGCCAGATCTTTTGCAACGGTCCCTTCTCGAACCATTAAATACATACCAAGATCCAAACGTTCTTTAGCCTCTTTTGCAGTTGTAGCTTCATGATCCGTCCGAATACCTGCTGCAGGATAAACATTTAATTCTTCCATGCCGATACCAGCTGCATGTCCGTCAATCTTTTTCTTATGCTGGTGCATCAATTGGATCTTTTCTAGGATATCTGCTTCATTATTTGCTACTGCTTGATAGTTCATGACTTCAGCTAAGCCTAAAACTTCGGGATTTTGTAAAAAAGGTGCTAGATTTTTGGCATTTAGATTTGCACCATTTGTCTCAAATGGGGTGACAGGTACGCAAGAAGGGAGCATAAAGAAAATATTCATAAGCGTTTGTCTTGCGTCTTCTATCATAAATTGAAGACCAGTACTCCCAGCGATGTTTCCTATTTCGTGGGGGTCCGTTACTACAGTAGTGACTCCATGAAGCAAGGATACTTTTGAAAATTCACTTGGTGATAAAAGTGAGCTTTCAATATGCACATGGCCATCAATGAATCCTGGTACTAGATATTGCCCCTTAGCATTATGTACGCTTTTTCCTTCATATTCACCAATCCCTACGATCATTCCTTCGTAAATCGCTACATCTTTTTCCATGATCTCTTTCGTAAAGACATTGACGATCTTAGCCTGTTTGATCACTAGATCAGCGGGCTTTTTTTTACTTGCTACTTCGATGTATCTCTTTAATGTTGATTCCAATGGAATGCCTCCCAAGATAAATTTTTATAAGTATAACATAAATTCGTTTTTTGCCAATGTTTTTTAATAAATTCATTTTATTTGAAACAAAAAGTTCAAAAAGACGTATGTTTTTTGTGGAGGGGAGAATAATGGAAATAAAACGATTATCAGATCAAATGATAAGTGAAAGTTTCGCCAAACATGCCCAAGACGTATATGTCTTGCCAGCTTCAGAAGTATTTTACATCTATTTTCGCTATGGCAAAAAACGAACATTCTGGAAGGAAGTATCTTCGGCAGATGGACAGCAATTGATTTCAAGATTTAAGTATTTGGGACAAATGGATATCGGAGAAAAAAGAAAAGCTCAATTAGGTGCATTGACCTATTCTTTAGAAAAACAGAAGGTTCGGTTACGACTGTCTTCTGTAGGAGATTACCTTCAACGAGAAAGCTTAGTGATTCGGCTATTATACGGTATTTCTGAAACACTTCATCGTTGCTTTAGTTCTCGAGATTTTGCAACTATTTTGCAGAAAACCGCTAGACGTGGATTATACCTATTCAGCGGACCAGTCGGGTCAGGAAAGACGTCATTGATGTATCGGTTGGCTTTGAAAGAAAAACGACAAGTAATCACCATCGAAGATCCTGTAGAGATCGAAGAACCATTCTTTCTGCAATTGCAGATCAATCCCAAAATAGCACAGACTTATGACACACTTTTGAAGCTCGCATTACGGCATCGCCCTGATTTGTTGATCATTGGCGAGATAAGAGATGAATCAACTGCACATGCTGCGGTAAGAGCTGCACTAACGGGACATCGGGTATTCGCAACCGTACATGCACGCAATCTTGAAGGTACATTGATCAGAATCCATGAACTAACAAAGAAAAAAGAAGAGCTATCTGAATGTTTAGCTGGAGTCATTTATCAAGAACTTTTGGAAGATGCCGATCACCATCCTTCTGTCTTGTGGAGTTATCAATTTATGGAGGAAGAACCAGTAAAAAAATCATGGGAGGAAAGCTATGAAGAAGCTCAGAAAAAAACTTGGCAGTCAGAACTATTCTAAAGGATTGACAAGAAGCCAGCAAAATCAGTTTGCACAAACCATGGGAGAGCTGCTTTTAACTGGTTTTAGTTTGCAAGAATCCCTTTATTTATTACTCACGATCCGTTCGTTCCAGCCTGCTATTTTGGCAAACATCCAACATCAGCTAAAGGAAGGACAACCGTTTAGTGAAGTACTTTCGCAAACAGGGTATGGAGCAGAACAACTGGTACAGATTGAATTAGCTGAACTCCACGGGAATCTGCCGGCAACTTTGTTGGAAATTGCCAAACAGTTTCGTCTGGTCGAAGGATTTCGCAATGATTTGAAAAAGGTGCTTGCCTATCCGATGCTATTGCTCACCTTTTTGCTAGGTATCTTATTTAGTATGCGTTTGATCGTTTTGCCTCAGCTTATTGGTTCAGGGATGGTTATGGAAGAGCATTGGGGGATTCAGCTGATACAAGTCTTTCACTGGTACGTTCTACTATTTATTCTAGTGGTTACTTTATTGACTTTTCTAGTAAGGTATCGGCTGATGAAATTGTCTCCTATTGATCGGAGTGAATGGATAAGCAGACAATTGGTGATTGGGCCGATATATTCTTTGTATCAATCTGCTTATTTGTCGCTAGAGATTGGCAAACTTTTTCATGAAGGTTTCGAATTAAGGCAAATCATCGTTTGCTTGAAGGAGACGAAACAAGAAAGTCTCCTTCAACACCTTGCTTCCAAGATGATACAAGGATTGGAGTCAGGTATACCATTAGCTGATCAGTTCCAGAATTACCGTTTTCTATCTGAAGAATTCAGCAAGATTATTTTACAGGGAGAGGCAAAGGGAAATTTAGGGAAAGAGCTGATATTTTACAGCGAATGGACAAGAAAACAGCTTTTCAAACGACTTCAGCACTGGCTGCATTTTATTCAGCCAATTGTTTTTTTAGGCGTAGCAGTTTTGATTTTACTGGTTTATGCTGCTGTTTTATTACCTGTTTATGGAAGTATCGAGGAGGTCTTGCCATGAAAAAGAAAAGAACACCTTATTATAGCGGTTTTACATTAATCGAAATGCTGATCGTTTTACTAATCATCAGTGTACTAGTATTGTTGTTCGTCCCAAATTTGTCACGTTATAGGAATCATGTAGACCAAGAAAGTCGTGAAGCAATCATTCAGTTGGTAGACACACAAAAAGAGCTCTACGCGCTTCAAAACAATGGAAGAATCCCTACCGTGGAGGAATTATTGAATGAAGGCTATATCAAACGAGAACATGCAGACATCTACCAGCGACCTTGAAGGTAAAACATTAGCATCAGGATATACGTTGGTTGAGTCACTCTTACTGATTTTATTGCTTACAACAATCCTTTCTTTTCCAGTTCTCGCATTTTCTGAATGGAAGAAAGAATTGACAGTCTATCAATTTTTCAGCCAGTTTGAAAAACGAATCTATACCACTCAAAAAATCGCTATTGTGAACCAAATCCAAACAGGTTTTTATTGGAATAATGACGAAAATCAGATCATTTTTCGTATGTCGCAACCCGATGAAGCAAGCTGGAAAGTATTAGATATTCCTGATGAGATTACCTTGAAACGCCATGCTTCCATCACTTTTGCTGCTGGAACTGGAAATGAAAGTTCACTAAAAGCGTATCAATTTTATTGGGAAGAAAAAGGGCAAACGATTACGTATCAATTCCAGATGGGGAGTGGACGCTATACAAAAAGAATTGAATAGAAAAGGGTTTATTTTATTAGAGTCCCTTACAGCGCTGATGATTGCTTCCGTCTGTGTATACTTAGTGAGTTTTGGTCAGCTTTTTTTACTTCAGGCAGAAAAGAACAGCGGGGAGGAAATGCTACTTATTCGAATGGTTTACGAAGATACCAAAACACAGCGGATATATCACAAAAGGCCAGAGCGAAGTGAAGAAATGATTATGTACGATATCCAAATTGTCGAAAATAATGGAGTAATCGAAAAAGTGCTTGTCAATATGGAGAAAGAAGCGATCAATATTGAAAAAACAAGAAATCCCGGCATTTACGCTGATTGAATGTCTGATTGGACTGATGATAGTAAGCAGTATATTGCTGTCATTCAATCTTTTGATCCAGCAAACCATCCAAGTAAGTGAATTTCTGCAGCGTAAAGATCAAAAAGAGTGGCTGATATTTTTAGCACAATTAGAAGAGGAACTTAACAGCAGTCACAAGGTTTCCGTGAAAAATCAGCAATTGTATTACACTGTAGAGGATAAACAGTACATCATCGAAACATATCAGACGATGATACGTAAAAGAAGAACTTCCGGCGGGCATCAACCTATGTTAACAAGTATCACTGAGCTTCAATTATTGGAAAAAGAACACACAATTTCTTTTTATGTACACTTTGAAAATGGAGAAGATGGATATGCCATATGGACAAAAAACGATCAATAGAAAATGTTGTAAGGGCTCTATTTTATTTTCTGTGTTGCTTTTATTTCTTTTATGTACGTTTTTATTGACGGCAGCATTAGAAAGCTATCGTTTGTCAATGGATCTGAATATACGAATAAAAAATTATTATATAGCAAAAATAATGAAACAGATGGCTCTATCGGAACAGTCTATACTTGCTGAGAAGTCGGAAGGGATTTTTTACTACACAACTGGATCTGTAACATATCAATGGGTACAACAGTCTCTATTCTCGGAGGTAGAAGTCTCGCCGTTTATCTTTCAATTCATAGAAGAAGTAAAAAATGATACAGATACTGGTACAGAATGAGGGGTTGTTCGTGAAAGCGCCCTCTTTTCTGTTATAACACTGTTTTTAATAAAAAAATGTTTGCCATTTCACAAATAAAAAACAGTGAAAACGATTGAAATTTTGTCAATTGTTCGATAGAATTAAACAGGTGAAAAAATTGTTATAATATATCTAGAAATGAGGTGCACCATGTTACCAGAAAAAATGGAACAAGGGTTCAATCAGAACCTGGAAGCTATTCAGCTTTTACAGAATGCATTGGGAACTTCCTTTTTAGAAGCCTATGTCGAAAATGCAGAAAATCTAATAGATGATTATCAAGTACGTGTGGTGGATGGAGTGCCGACAAAAGAGACAGCACAACGGATCACAGCTCTTTATGAAGAGTTGAAAAAACTTTCTTTCGAGCCAGAAGAATGGCGCAGATTGTCTCAATTGCTTTTATTGAAGGGCAACCAGACAGAACATCTGCAGGCGAACCATCAACTCACTCCTGATAGTATCGGTTTTTTATTTGTTTTTCTTATTGAACAACTATACACAAATAAAAAGGAACCAGTTAAGATTCTGGATATTGCGGCAGGAATGGGCAACTTGTTATTAACAGTTCTTTTAAACCTATCGAATGCGGGGTATCAAACAGAAGGATTTGGTGTGGATATTGATGATACATTGTTGGCTGTGGCAGCTTCTACAAGTGATTTGACACAAGCAAATGTTCAATACTTCCATCAAGACGGGTTGCAGGATTTATTAATCGATCCTGTCGATTTTGCAATCAGCGATTTGCCGATCGGTTATTATCCGAATGACGAAAAAGCAAAAGAATTTTTAACAAGTACCGAAGAAGGCCACAGTTATGCACATCATTTATTGCTGGAGCAATCGATGAAATACGTGAAGCCGGATGGTTTTGGTTTGTTTTTGATGCCAAGCGGTTTTTTAGAAACGGATCAAAGCGAAGAAATCAAAAAATGGTTTAAAGAAGAAGGCTATCTTCAAGGAATGATTCAATTGCCAGATGAGTTGTTCCGCAACAAACAATCACAAAAAAGTATTTTGATCTTACAGAAAAAAGGACCACAAGCAAAACAAGTAAAAGAAGTGTTGCTTGTGAAACTTGCTTCACTAAAAGAACCAGAGAAGGTGACGGAATTTTTCAACGAGTTTAAAAACTGGAAATCATCTGCTCTGTAATCATTCAACGAGAAGGAGAGTCATATGTCTAAAACAATTGCAATCAATGCTGGGAGTTCAAGTTTGAAGTGGCAATTATATCAAATGCCAGAAGAAACCGTAGTTGCGAAAGGGATCGTCGAACGTATCGGTTTACAAGATTCTATTTTTACAATCAAGTACGGCGATAGTCAAAAATTCGAACAAATCATGGATATCGAAAACCACGAAGTAGCAGTAAAAATGCTGTTAGATCAGTTGATTGAACTGCAAATTTTAAGTTCTTATGATGAAATCACCGGTGTAGGGCATCGTGTTGTTCACGGAGGAGAAACTTATGGGGATTCAGTAGTGATCGATGAGGGAGTAATGGACCGCATTGCTGAATTAGCAGAATTTGCTCCTTTGCATAACCCTGCTAACCTGATGGGAATCAAAGCCTTTAAAAAGATTTTACCTGACATTTTGAGCGTAGCTGTATTCGATACATCTTTTCACTCAACAATGCCAAAGCAAAATTATTTATACAGCTTGCCAGTGTCTTATTACGAAGATTTCAAAGTAAGAAAATATGGCTTTCATGGCACAAGCCATCGTTATGTATCGGAACGTGCAGCAAAATTATTGAACAAACCGATTGAAGAACTAAAAATCATTACTTGCCACTTAGGAAACGGAGTATCAATCACAGCTGTAAATGGTGGTAAATCCATGGATACTTCTATGGGATTCACGCCATTAGCTGGTGTGACAATGGGTACGCGTTCAGGTGATATCGATCCAGCTGTTCTTCCATACTTAATGGAAAAATTAGAGATTGATATTGATGAAATGATCAATGTTTTGAATAAGAAATCTGGTTTGCTAGGCCTAACAGGATTGTCTAGCGATATGCGTGATCTTGAAAAAAACTATGAAAAAGAACACATTCGTTTAGCTTATGATATCTTCGTGGATCGCATCCGAAAATATATCGGCGGATACGTGACAACGATGAATGGTGTCGATGCAATCGTCTTTACTGCTGGTATCGGCGAAAATGACGGACATGTGCGCAACGAAATCATTAAAGGTATGTCTTGGTTTGGCTGTGAAATCGATCCAGCGTTGAATGAATTGCATGGTGAAGAAGTAGATATCTCTACAAAAGAATCAAAAGTAAGAGTATTAGTGATTCCAACAGATGAAGAACTAATGATTGCCCGTGACGTGGAGCGTTTACGCGGCTAAAAATACACGCGTGTTTTCTTTAGAAAATGGATATTTTATATCCGTTTTCTAAGAGGACATGCTTTTTTATTTTTTACACAGAAGGATCTGAATATAAAGAAGTGAGTGAATCCAAGTATTTTTTGAATCGTGAGAAGAAAGACGCTCAATAAGCGACTTTATTTTTTGAAGAACAAAAAAAGCTGTGTCCAGACAAGTGATCTTCAAAAGTTTTACTTTTGAGATCCCCTCTGAAACACAGCTTTTCATCAATTAGTCTTTTTTAGGAGGCAATTGGTTTTCTAAATCAGTTCGAACAACAAGCACATCGCAAGCCGCGTTTCTAATAACATATTCAGAAACAGAACCAATAAATAAACGTTCTACAGCATTCAATCCTGTAGCTCCTAACATAATCAAGTCTACTTGATTATCTTCTGGGATTTCTTTCGCAATAATTTGTTTTGGTGAGCCATATTCTACGACAGAGGTTACATTATTCAAGCCCGCTTTCTTCGCGTTGCTTTCATAATCTGCCAATGTTTGCTTTGCCATTTCAGTAGCTTGTTCTGCCAACATTCCATCAAAAGATGAAACGGTTTGGAAAGAACGTGTGTCAATGACATGTGCTAATAGAAGTTCTCCGTTATTTCGGATAGCTACATTGACCGCCTTTTTAAAAGCTAATTCAGCTTCATCAGAACCATCTACGGCAACCATGATTTTTTTGTATTGTTGTAACATAAGCATTCACTCCTCAAGTCAATCGTGTTGTACTCTTTTATTGTAGAACACTTTGTGGAAAAAGAGAATTATTTACTGCTTTGGTTCAGCAATTTTTTTTGCAAAGCGGATACTGAAGGTGGCAGAAACGAGAATCACGATCAATAAAAAGATCAAAGCGATAAAGCGTTGATTGAAAAAAGCGGCTAAAATACCCATAACGCCTAAAACAGCATACGCAGCTCCATAAAATTGTAGGAATCCTTGATTTTTGTCATTTTTCTTGATCAATACAAAAAAGATATCCTGTTTATTAAATAAATAATAGCTAACGAATAATAATAGTAAAGTGGCGATAATCATCAAAATCCTAATCATGAACAAATCCTCCAAAATAAGCAACAAATAGAAAAAGCAATTTGCCAAGAGCAAATTGCTTTATTCTTTAAAAGATGGTAATCTCCGTTAATGCCGTTATTTGTCCTGTAGTATTGATCCCGCGAATTCAAGCAGGTGGGTCCCATGGTCGTAGCTTCGAACTACCAAATGATAAGGCATGTTACCAGCAGTGACACAAGACGGGTCCCAAGATATCAATAAAAATGTTCGGTCAACACACAAAGAGGACAATTCGAACATCACAGATTTCCCATCTCTATAGTAGCATAGGAATTTAAAAAGAGCAATGAGAGAGCTCGCAGAAATAGAACCGTTTTCTTGTTTAATTTTTTGGGGGATGTTTTTTCCACTCTTTTATGCGGTAATACTGTTGACCTAGCGCCTGTTCATATTTTCCTGTATCCTTTGGCTGGTAATATTGAGCATTTTTTAACCTATCTGGTAAATATTGCTGATTGACCCAAGCATGATCGAAATGATGAGGATACTGATAACCCACACCGCGGTTGAGGGATTTCGCACCTTTGTAATGGCTATCTCTCAAATGGTCGGGAACATCACCAGCTTTGCCCTCTCGAATATCAGCAAGTGCTGCATCTAATGCCATATAGGCAGAATTGGATTTTGGCGACAAGCAAAGATCAACAACGACATCTGCTAGCGGGATACGTGCCTCAGGTAACCCTAATCGTTCAGCAGCTAATACAGCGTTTACTGTACGCGCAGCAGCAGCAGGATTGCCTAAACCTATATCTTCATAACCGATAACCATCAGACGACGACAAATACTTGCCAGATCACCTGCTTCAACTAGACGGGCGAGATAATGAAGGGCAGCATTCACATCACTTCCGCGAATCGATTTTTGAAAAGCCGAAATAACGTCATAATGAGCATCTCCATTTTTGTCATGGGTAAGAGCTTTTCTTTGGACACATTCTTCGATAATCGACAGAGTAAGATGAATCTTTCCTTCTTTATCTGGAGGAGTCGATCGTGCAGCCAGTTCCAATCCATTCAAAGCACTCCGCAAATCGCCATTCGTTGCACGCGAAAGGTGAAGAAGAGCCTCTTCATCTAACTGGATTGCTTGTTGACCAAGACCGCGTTCCTTATCCTTTAAGGCGTGTTTCACTGCCAACTGGATGTCTTGCTCTGTTAACGGCTTGACTTCAAAGATCTGTGTGCGGCTGCGGATTGCTGGATTGATAGTAATATAAGGATTTTCAGTAGTCGCTCCGATCAAGATGATTCGGCCACTTTCTAAATGAGGAAGCAGAAAATCCTGTTTTGTTTTATCTAATCGGTGTACTTCATCCAATAAGAGGATCACTGTACCACTCATTTTTGCTTCTTCCGCTACAACTTGTAGATCCTTTTTTGAATCTGTAGCAGCGTTCAGCATGCGAAATGCATAATTAGTAGAACCGGCAATCGCACTTGCGATACTCGTTTTTCCAGTACCAGGAGGCCCATATAAAATCATGGAAGAGAGCATGCGAGCATCGACCATGCGGCGTATGATTTTTCCTTCACCGACTAGATGCTGCTGACCAACGACTTCATCGATCGTTCGAGGTCGCATGCGATAAGCCAATGGCTGTTGCATAGGATTTTCCTCCTTCTTGTTTTTACGTTCCTTAATTATAACATATTTAGTAATATAGCTAGAAAGAACAGCCTTCTGTTGTTTTGTTTTCATAGCTTATCCAACTAATATTGTGTATGATAAAGTAGGTGAGAAAAATGACGGATAAACAAAAGATAGATGAATTTTTTTGGAATAAAACGACGCCGGAAGTAGCGCGGGATTTATTGGGGATGTATTTGGAGCATGACACACCAGAAGGAAGATTAGCTGGATATATTGTAGACGCGGAAGCATACTTAGGTCCAGAAGACGAGGCCGCCCATAGCTATGGTTTAAGAAGAACACCACGTGTGCGGGCAATGTATGAAAAACCAGGTACGATCTACCTTTACACGATGCATACTCATCGGATTTTGAACATCATCACTCAGCCAGAAGGGATTCCTCAGGGAGTAATGATACGTGCAATCGAACCAGCTGCAATGATTGAACAAATGAGTAAAAATCGTGGTGGAAAAACTGGTCCGGATATCAGCAACGGTCCTGGAAAATTAGTGGAAGCATTAGCAATTCCTCAAGAACTCTATGGACAATCTATAGCAGATAGTTCGTTACGTTTAGTTTTTGAGAAAAAGAAGATACCAAAAAAAATCGATGCTTTGCCTAGGATCGGTATCCCGAACAAAGGTAAATGGACAGAACAGCCGTTGCGCTTTGTTGTGTCTGGCAATCCATATATCTCTTTACAAAGAAAAAACCAAATCGAGGAAGATTGGGGTTGGAGGAAAGAAAATGAAAAAGAAGGATCTATTAACATACTTAGACGAAATAATCGAAAAACAAGTGACGGACTATGATGTGGCTTTAGATTGGGATACAAAAAACCATACGATCGAGATCGTTGTTCGTTTGTTTGCGGAAAATAAAGCACAATTTGAGATTGATGATGCAGAAGGGATCGTTTCGCAAGAACCAATTATCGAATTTGAAGATGGCGTACTCCTTTTTAATCCTCAGAAATCTGTTTTTGATGAACAAAATTATCTAGCAGTAATCCCCTATGAAGGAAAAAAAGGGTTGGCAAAATCAGTAGCTGATTCTTTAGTGGAATATTTGAATGAAGTATTAGCACAAGGGCAAAGTGATTTGCTTGATTTTTTAGATGAAGATGATGACGAAGCTGTATTCGAACTCCATTGGGATAATCAGAAACTAGCAGAGTTAGTAGAAGCAAAACAGCAAAATGACACAGATACTTATTTACCGTACCCAAGTTATTAAGGAGTGACAGACATGAAATGGAATGAAGTAAAAGTAGAAACCGAAAGTGAAGCAGTCGAAGCGGTCGCTAACATTTTGATGGAGGCAGGAGCGACTGGTGTTGCGATTGAAGACTCTTTAGATGTTGAACATTTTCAATCGGATCAATATGGTGAAATTTTAGATAAAAATGATTTTACATCGTTGAAAGAAGGCGCGCTAGTCATGGCTTATTTTCCAGAAACGACTTTTTTACCGGAAATCTTGCCTTTTATCAAAGATCGTATCACGCAATTGCCTGAGTTTGGTCTAGCGATTGGAAAAAACAAAGTAACTGTTAGCGAAGTAGAGGAAAGCAATTGGGCAACAGCATGGAAGAAATATTATCATCCGGTGCGTATTACGCGAATGCTGACGGTTGCGCCAAGCTGGGAAAATTATCAGACAGAAGATCCTCTAGAAAAAATCATCACATTAGATCCAGGTATGGCGTTTGGTACAGGCACCCATCCGACGACTTCCTTAACATTGACAGCACTAGAAACAGTATTGCGTGGTGGCGAAACATTGCTGGATGTTGGAACCGGGTCGGGTGTGCTAAGTATTGCAGCAAAATATCTTGGTGCAACAGATGTCTATGCCTTTGATTTAGACGAAGTAGCCGTTCGTTCAGCGAAAGAAAATATGGATATGAATGAAGTAGCCAAAGATGTCCACGTATCGGCTAATGATCTTTTGAAAGGAATCGAGATTGAAAGTGATGTAATCGTTGCGAACATTTTAGCAGATATCATCTTATTGATGATCCCGGATGCTTGGCGTTTACTAAAACAAACTGGGACATTGATCGTTTCAGGAATCATTGAAGAGAAGAAGCAAATGGTTCTAGATGCTATGATAGAACAAGGATTCATCGTGGATCAAATTTTCCAACAAAAAGACTGGTATGCAATTATTTTGAAAAAACCAGAGGTGGAATAGATGCAGCGATATTTTTTGAAAGAATCGTATGAACCAAAAGACCATTTTATTTTAAAAGGGGAAACCTATCATCACATTGTACGGGTTATGAGAATGGAACCGAAAGATGAAGTTTTTTTGGCATTCAATGATCAGATAGCCGTTGTTGCAGAAATCACAAAAATTACCGAAGATGCTGTTTATCTGAAAGAAATTAAAAAAGAAGAAAACCAAAAGGAACTGCCAAGTTCGATAACCATAGCAAGCGGCTATCCTAAAGGAGAAAAGTTGGATTGGATCATTCAGAAATCCACTGAATTAGGCGCACAAGCTTTTCTTGGGTTTCCGGCATCAGCCTCTGTGGTTAAATGGGATGCAAAGAAACGCATGAAGCGACAACAAAGGCTTGAAAAGATTGCTCAAGAGGCAGCGGAACAATCCCATCGGCAAATCGTGCCCTCAGTAGAGTTACTGGAAACGAAACGTGACTTATTTGAACGGCTAGATGATTATGATGTGGTCTTGGTTGCTTATGAGGAATCAGCAAAGCAAGGCGAAAAATCAAATGTAGCCAAAATTCTTAGTGAAACAAAACCGGGCAGTCGAATCTTAGCTGTCTTTGGACCAGAAGGCGGCTTATCCCACGAGGAAATCGATTATTTCGTAGAACACAAAGGGATACTATGTGGATTAGGACCAAGAATCCTTCGTACAGAAACAGCACCTCTTTATTTATTAAGTGCTGCTAGCTATCAATGGGAGTTAATGGATCCCTCTCATAGCTAACATTTTTCATCAATAAAAGAGTATCGACGGAAAGAATTGAAAAAATAGGGAACAATTTGTATAATAGAAACAATTATTTGTACAATGAATACGAAAAATTGTTTGAAAAAGCTTTTTAAAAGCGAACATTTCCGTAAAAAAATGTATAACTTCACGGATTTTGGGGCAACTATCAAACAGATATTTGTCCCGATTCCTGTTTTACCGAAAAAGAAAGGGGGATCGATTCCTGTGCCAAAAGAAGAAATTTTAACGGGTCCCGGTGTCATAAAGCTCGTTAGTCAATATATGGGGCCCGAACATGTAGCATTTGTTGAGAAAGCATGCGAATATGCGACTGCTGCACATGACGGACAGTTTAGAAAATCAGGAGAACCCTACATTATCCATCCTATCCAAGTCGCAGGTATATTAGCAGATTTAAAAATGGACCCCCACACAGTGGCTACTGGCTTCTTGCATGATGTTGTTGAAGATACAGAAGTCACCTTAGAAGATCTGAGAGAAGAATTTGGCGATGATGTCGCTATGTTAGTAGACGGAGTAACCAAATTAGGGAAAATAAAATACAAATCCCACGAAGAGCAGCTAGCAGAAAATCATCGAAAGATGCTGCTGGCAATGGCTCAAGATTTACGCGTTATCATGGTCAAATTAGCTGATAGACTACATAACATGCGTACGTTGAAACATCTGCGAGAAGATAAGCAAAGAAGGATTGCTCAAGAAACTTTAGAAATCTATGCACCTCTTGCACATCGTTTAGGGATCAGCCGAATCAAATGGGAATTAGAAGATACAGCACTTCGTTATCTTAATCCAAAACAGTATTACCGTATCGTTCATTTGATGCAGACGAAGCGAGAAGAACGTGAAAAATACGTGAATGGTACTGTTGAGGATATTCGAGTAGCAACAGAAGAGCTGGGGATTTTTGCAGAGATCTATGGACGGCCAAAACATATTTATTCGATCTATCGTAAAATGAAAGATCAGAAAAAGCAGTTCAACGAAATCTATGACTTGCTAGCTATTCGAGTAATCGTAGATTCAATCAAGGATTGTTATGCTGTATTAGGTGCGATCCACACAAAATGGAAACCAATGCCTGGCAGATTCAAGGACTATATTGCCATGCCAAAAGCTAATATGTACCAATCTTTGCATACTACAGTGATTGGTCCGGCAGGAAATCCAGTAGAAATCCAAATCCGTACACAGGAAATGCATGAAATCGCTGAATTCGGGGTGGCTGCGCACTGGGCGTATAAAGAAGGAAAAAATGAAAAAGTAGAACCAGATGGTATGACGAAACAATTAAGCTGGTTCCATGAGATACTTGAACTCCAAGATGAAAGCTATGATGCCTCTGAATTTATGGAAGGTGTAAAAGGAGATATCTTTAGTGATAAAGTCTATGTCTTCACGCCAAAAGGAGACGTTACTGAGCTGCCAAAAGGATCTGGACCACTGGACTTTGCATACAGTATCCATACAGATATCGGTAATAAAACCACTGGTGCAAAAGTAAATGGCAAAATGGTGCAACTTGATTACAAATTAAAAAACGGGGATATCATTGAAATCATGACTTCTCCAAATTCATTTGGTCCAAGTCGTGACTGGTTGAAATTGGTTGCAACTAGCAAAGCAAGAAATAAGATCAAGCGTTTCTTCAAAGCACAAGATCGGGAAGAAAATGTAATCAAAGGTCACGAGTCTGTGGTCAAGTGTATTACAGATTTAGGGTTTACACCTAAGGATATTTTGACAAAAAACAAACTTCAAGAAGCACTTGATCGTTTTAACTATCAATCAGAAGATGATTTATATGCAGCTGTAGGATATGGGGAAGTCAGTCCTTTGACGATGGCCAATCGTCTGACAGAAAAAGAACGGAAAGAACAAAAAATCGAGCAGCAAAAGCAAGAAGCAGAAGAAATCATGAATCAGCCGAAAAAAGAACCTGAGAAAATGAAAGTACGTCATGAAGGTGGCGTTGTCATTCAAGGGGTAGAAAACTTACTGATTCGTATCAGCCGATGCTGTAATCCGATTCCTGGTGATGATATCGTTGGCTACATCACTAAAGGCAGAGGGATATCCATCCATCGTCGAGATTGTCCGAATGTTCAGCCTGATAAACCAAATGTAGCAGAACGTTTGATTGAAGTCGAATGGGAAGATACATCGAATACACGAAAAGAGTATGATGCAGACTTGGAAATCTACGGCTATAACCGTTCAGGCTTATTGAATGATGTACTTCAAACAGTCAATGCGCTGACGAAAAATCTCAACAGCGTCGAAGCTCGGACGAATAAAGATAAAATGGCGACAATCCATTTGACGGTTGGTATCCAGAATTTGTCCCACCTAAAAAGTATCGTGGATAAAATCAAAGCAGTACCTGATGTCTACAGTGTACGCCGGACGAATGGATAGGAGGGCCAGATATGAGAGCAGTCATTCAACGGGTGAGTCAAGCGGCAGTGTCAGTTGATCAGCAAGAGATTGGAAAAATTGGCTGTGGCCTACTCGTTTTATTAGGTATCCATGAAACAGATACGCCAAAAGATGTGGAATATCTAGTAAAAAAAATCGCACAAATGCGTATTTTTGAAGATGATCAAGGAAAAATGAATATTAGTGTAGAAGACGTAGGAGGACAAATTTTAAGTGTCTCTCAATTCACACTATTTGCGGATACGAAAAAAGGAAATCGACCAAGTTTTGTGGAAGCCGCACGACCAGAAATAGCTATTCCTTTATACGAATCGTTCAATGAAGGAATCAGAAGTCGCGGCATCACAGTCGCTACTGGTCAATTTGGAGCAGATATGTCGATTTCTCTCGTCAATGATGGACCTGTAACGATTATTGTTGATTCTAAAAACAAATAAAGTCAGTTGGTTTTCATCAATAAGAAATATAAAACAAGTCGCTTAAGTTAGACTGAAAAACTCTAACTTAAGCGACTTGTTTCTCGCCTACAAAAAGCGCTTCTTTTGTCAGCAGTCAGAAAAAAAGTTAAGCTTAAATTATACAAGTTATTTTTAGGAGGTTGCTGAAGATGAAAGAAGTACCAGTAGTAGATGTCAAAATCACGGATCTAAAAAGATTGTATCAAAAGGGATACAACATGTTGGAGGAGTTACGTCATGAAGCAGACGCTCCCGTTGTCAAAGCAAAGATTTTCAATAAAGAAGCTATTGTGATCTACGGATCGTCAGCGGCAAAAATATTTTATGACCCAAGAAATTTCAAACGAAAAGGTGCTATGCCAAAATTAGTGTTGAAGACACTTTTTGGTCAAGGCGGAGTACAGACTTTGGATGGAGCTGCCCATCATCATCGGAAAAATATTTTTATGGATCTGATGACCCCCGAAAGAATGGAAGATTATCATCGTATCTTAGATAAGAACCTGACGCAAGCACTTGAAACACAGCATGGTCAATTTGAATTATTTGATTTAAGCAAGATGGTTTTCTTTACATCGATTTGTGAGTGGGCAGGTATCAATTTATCTTTGCTTTCTAAGGATGAAGTCGAAAAATTAGCAGAATATCAAATCTCTATGATCAGCGGAACGTTTACTTCTCCGATTGATCACATAAAAGGTGTCGAAAATCGCAAGAAATCAGAGAAATGGGCGCAAAGCTTGATTGAGGAAGCTCGGCAAAATCCTGTGGCTGGAAAAGAAAATGTGGCATTGTATGCATTTGCCAATGCCACAGATCTAGACGGACAGCTTTTGCCTTTGGAAGTAGCAGCTGTTGAATTATTGAATATCATCCGTCCGACAGTTGCTTTGACTGTATGGGCGGCGTTGATGGGACACGCGCTTTTCAGCAGACCTGATTTGTTCCAACAATTGAAAAACGACTTTTCTACGTTGCAAGATCCGTTCATTCAAGAAATGAGACGCTATTATCCGTTCTTTCCGATGTTACCTGCGATTTCTCTGAAAGAAGTAGAAGTCGATGGTTATCGTATACCAGAAGATAGTTGGGTCATTCTAGATTTATATGGAACAGATCATGATGAACGAACGGTTGAAGCACCAGATTCCTTTATGATCAAACGATATTTAGGAAAAGCAAAAGATATTTCATATAAAGAAGAATATGAGATGATTGCACAAGGTGGAGGAGACTTTCGACAAATGCATCGCTGCGCAGGAGAATGGATCACTCTCCACAGCCTACGTGTGTTTTCCGATCAGCTAGTAAACAAGTTTGAATTCTCTGTACCTGAACAAGATTGGACGATCCCATTCAATCAGTTTCCGACTTATCCAAATAGCCGAGCGCTACTTTATAAGAATTAGATTAGCATAAACTTATCGAAAAAAGGAAGATCAGCACTGTTTGATCTTCCTTTTTTCATACTACTATAAGTGGATAAGGTCAATTGCTCAAAATCCGTGAAATGCTTCATCAATGGTTTGATAATCCTCATTGGATAAATGCAAATCTAAAGCTTGGACATTATCAGAGACTTGCTCTGGACGTTTAGCTCCGGGTATGACTACAGACACTCTTGGATTCTTTATATACCAGGCTAGAACAAGTTGTGCAGGGGTGGCTTGGTATCTTTTAGCAATGGGGCGAAGTATGTCGACAGCGGCTAAAATTTCTTTGAAACGTTCTCCTTGAAAATCCGGATTGCTTTTTCGAGGATCTCCTTCGCCGAATTGTTGTTCCTGACCACGTTCATATTTTCCTGTCAGTAAGCCGGAAGCAAGAGGAAAATAGGGGACAAAGCTGATTTTGTTTTTTTCAAGATAAGGAAATAATTCTTTTTCAGCCTCCCGATGGATCAAACTGTATTTATCTTCTACTACATCGACATATCCATCTGCATTCGCTTCTTTCAATTGTTCTAACGTGAAGTTCGATACACCAACTGCTCGGATTTTTCCTGCTTCTTTCAATTCATGCAATGCAGCAGCTGCTTCATTTTTTGGTGTGCTTTTATCCGGAAAGTGGATATAAAAAATGTCAATGTAATCAGTTTGCAGACGTTTCAGTGCGTCTTCCACCGATTGTTTGAGAAACTCGGGTGAATTGTCAAATGTTCGTCCTTTATTTGGTACATGAGCAGCTTTTGTAGCAATGACGATACGTGAACGATCATATTCTTTTTCCTTCAATACCTCACCGATCAGTTCTTCAGAACGGCCGTTTCCATAAGCATAGGCGGTATCGATCAAATTGATTCCGCTATTCAAAGCTGTACGAACCACTTGTTTTCCTGTCTCGTCTTCTAAACCGTCAAAAAGATTGTGTCCCCCAACGGCATTTGCTCCTAGTCCAAGCTGTTCTGCATAGACTTGTGAATGTCCGATTCTTATTTCTGCCATAGCTGATTCCTCCTTTTTTGTCTAGTCTAAAACAAAAGAACAAAAAGCTGAACTAAAACGTTTTCGTGAGGGAAAATAGTCAGATAACTCTTGACTTTGAGATTGGTTTTTAGTAGGTTATAAGTAATATCGAAATGTCAATGAAAGAGCGAGTAAGTTTTTGAAACTTTACAAGAGAGGATCATCGAGGCTGAAAATGATCTAAAGTTTCATTAGCCCAAAGACACTCTGGAGATGGACGAGTGAAAAGCCGTCCCGCGTACGAGCGTTATTCGTAAGAGGAAAGAGAAATCTTTCAAAATTAGGTGGTACCGTGTATGAATTTCATTCACCCTTGTTCATGATGAACAAGGGTGATTTTTTTATTTACATAGCTAAGAAAGGGAGAGAAAACTATGAGTTTCCAAAGACCAAAAGGAACAAATGATATTTTGCCAGGCGAATCAGAAAAATGGCAGTTTGTCGAAGAAACAGCACGTTTATTGTTCAGAGATTATCAGTATAATGAAATGCGTACACCAATTTTTGAACATTATGAAGTGATATCCCGCAGTGTAGGTGATACGACGGATATCGTTTCAAAAGAGATGTATGATTTTTATGACAAAGGGGAACGTCATGTGACGCTTCGACCAGAAGGTACAGCACCAATCGTTCGTTCTTTTGTTGAGCATAAATTGTTCGGTCCAGAGTATGCAAAACCGTTCAAAACTTTTTATATGGGACCAATGTTTCGCTACGAACGTCCGCAAAAAGGACGGTTACGTCAATTCCATCAGATCGGAGTAGAAGCATTTGGATCAGAGAATCCTGCAACAGATGTGGAGAGCATGGTGATGGCACTCGATTTCTTCAAACAGTTGGGAATCACGCAAATCCGTCTAGTCATCAATTCATTGGGTGATAAAGACACACGTCAAGCCTATCGTCAAGCATTAATCGACTATCTTTTACCTTTTGAAGCAGAGTTGAGTGAAGACTCTAAACGCCGTCTTCACGAAAATCCCTTGCGTGTGTTGGATAGTAAGGACAAACGAGATCAAAAATTTGTAGCAGATGCGCCATCTATCTTAGATTATTTAAGCGAACCTGCTCAAAAACATTTTGATACCGTTGTTTCCATGCTGGATGCATTGGCTGTTCCTTATGAAATCGACAGTAATATGGTTCGCGGATTAGATTACTATACGCATACGATTTTTGAAATCATGAGTGACGCACCGAAAATGGGGGCACAAGCAACGATTTGCGCAGGCGGACGTTATGACAATCTAGTGGAAGAACTGGGTGGTCCTTCAACACCTGGCTTTGGATTTGCAATGGGTATCGAGCGATTACTCTTGACTATGGAGGCAGAGGAAGTAGTTATCCCTGCATTTAATGAGTTGGATGCTTATGTGGTCGCACTCGGAGACGAAACAAATATCGAAGCATTGAAAGTGGTCCAAGCGATTCGAAACTTCGGTTTTTCAGCTGACCGCGACTTCATGAACCGTAAAGCAAAAGCACAATTTAAGACAGCAGATAAAGCGAATGCCAAATTAGTATTGGTGATCGGTGAAGATGAGCTTGCTAGCCAAACAATCAATGTCAAAGCAATGGCAAGCCGAAAAGAAAAAAGTTTTCCATTAGAAGAAATATATGAGCATTTTGATGAAGTCTATGATGAAATGACTTTATTCGAGTAGGAGGAAAAAAGAAATGGCACAAAGAACGATTTATTGCGGATTAGTTTCCGAACAACAATTAGAACAAACAGTTACATTAAAAGGATGGGTACAAAAAAGACGAGACCTTGGGGGAGTAATCTTTATCGATCTACGTGATCGTGAAGGAATCGTTCAAATCGTCTTCAATCCTGAAATCAACAAAGAAGCATGGGAAATCGCAGATAAATGCCGCAGTGAATACGTGATTGAAGTAACTGGAGTAGTCAGAAGACGCGGTGAAAATGCAGTAAATCCTAAAATGGCCACTGGTGAATTTGAAGTGATTGCAAGTGAAATCGTGATTTTGAATCAAGCAAAAACACCGCCATTTCAAATTGAAGATGATCAAGCAATCAGTGACGAAATACGTTTGAAATATCGTTATTTGGATCTGCGACGTCCCAAAATGACTAAAAACATCAAATTGAGAAATGCGACAACAAAAGCGATTCGTCATTATTTAGACGATAATGACTTTCTAGATATTGAAACACCTTACCTAGGAAAATCTACACCAGAAGGCGCAAGAGACTATTTAGTTCCTTCACGTGTCCATGCTGGACATTTCTATGCGTTGCCGCAATCTCCTCAACTATTCAAACAATTGCTGATGAATGCTGGGTTCGACCGTTATTATCAAATCGTTCGTTGTTTCCGTGACGAAGATTTACGTGGAGATCGTCAGCCTGAATTTACGCAAGTAGATATTGAAACAACGTTCCTAACAGCAGAAGAAATCCAAACTTACACAGAGGGATTGATTGCGAAGGTAATGAAAGAAGTTCGCGGCATCGAAGTCACATTGCCATTTCCCCGTATGACCTATGATGAAGCAATGGCTCGCTACGGCAGTGACAAACCGGATACACGTTTTGAAATGGAATTGATCGATCTAAGCGAAACAGTCAAAGAAGTAGAATTCAAAGTCTTCCAAATGGCTCTTGAAAACGGCGGAGTCGTGAAAGCATTGAATGCGAAGGGCGCTGCAGATCGCTACTCACGAAAAGATATGGATCAGTTAGGACAATATGTAGGGCAATTCGGAGCTAAGGGACTTGCATGGCTGAAAGTGGAAGAAGACGGTCTGAAAGGCCCGATTGCTAAATTCATGGGAGAAGCAACAGAAGCAATCATCAAAGCAACAGATGCAGAACCAGGTGACTTGCTGATGTTTGGCGCAGATAAAAGTGAAATCGTCGCTGCTGCATTAGGGGCTATCCGAACACGTTTAGGAAAAGAATTAGGACTAATCGATGAATCAAAATTCAATTTCTTATGGGTAACTGATTGGCCTCAATTTGAATTTTCAGAAGAAGAAGGTCGATATGTCTCTGCTCACCATCCATTCACGATGCCAAAAGCAGAAGATATCCCATTACTGGCTGAAGACCCTGCAAAAGTCTATGCAGAAGCTTATGATATCGTCTTGAACGGTTATGAACTAGGTGGAGGTTCTATCCGGATCCATACTCGGGAACTTCAAGAAAAAGTGCTGAAAACTTTAGGCTTTACAAAAGAACAAATGGAAGAACAATTTGGTTTCTTGCTAACAGCTTTAGATTACGGATTCCCTCCACATGGCGGCATTGCATTAGGATTGGATCGTTTTGCAATGTTACTAGCAGGGGAAGACAATATTCGTGAAGTCATTGCCTTTCCTAAAAACGGGAAAGCAGCCGATGTGATGAGTGATGCACCAAGTATGGTTTCACCTTTACAATTGTTCGAATTGAATATTGATGTAACAAATATAGAAGAATAGTCGATAAAAAGGCAAAAAGGATTTGTCGAATCTGCTTCTTTTGGCAACCTTGATTTAATTGAAAAACACTTTATAATGAAGCCATAACATATAAAGCGGGGCTTTTCCATGAAAAAAACATTCGAAAATTGGGCTTACCATGATTACACGACCAAACTTTCGGTATCAATCGTTTATGCGTTGATTGCATCTGTCGCATTGAATTTCTTTTATCAACCAGGACATATTTATTCAAGTGGTATTACTGGTCTGGCTCAGATTTTGACGACTTTGTCAAAATCACTGATAGGGTTCGAGGTGCCGGTATCAACCACTTTGTATTTACTGAATATACCTTTGTTCGTCTTGGCGTGGTTCAAAATCGGGAAGAAGTTTACAATTTTCACTTTTATCACAGTCACTTTGACCTCCCTTTGTATCCATATTTTACCGGAAACAGTCTTATCTACCGATCCAATCATTTGTGCGTTGTTTGGTGGGGCTGTGATGGGACTAGGGATTGGGCTAGCGTTGAGAAATGGCCTATCATCGGGTGGTCTAGATATCGTGAGTATCACGATTCGTAAAAAAACAGGAAAGTCGATTGGTTCTATCTCGATCTACTTCAATGCATTGATCGTTTTTGTTGCTGGAATTCTATTTGGCTGGCAATACATGTTTTACAGTACGTTGTCTATTTTCGTCAGTGGAAAAGTAACTGATGTCGTTTATACTAAACAAAAGAAAATGCAGGTAATGATCGTAACGAAACATCCAGAAAAAGTAGTGAATGAAATCCAAAACTGTATGCGTAGAGGGATCACGATCATCAATGAAGCAGAAGGTGCTTATAAACATGATAAGCAAACAGTATTGATGACGATCGTTACACGATACGAACTGCCTCTACTCAGAGAAGCGATGAAAGCTTCTGATCCGCAAGCTTTTGTAAGTATTGCAGAAAATGTCCAGATACTTGGGCGTTTCTACGAGGATGGCATTTAGATCGGGTTTGACAAAAATTCATGAAATACTACTGTAGACAGACATTCGTTTGTCTGCAGTTTTTTTCTACCAAAGGACGGATCAGCAAATAGAAACTACTTTTTTATTTGAAATTTTCTTAAAGTTGAAAAAAAGCATGTTTATTTTTTTAAATTTATGGGATGATAGAAAAAAATAGTAGAGAAAGGACACGATTCTACTTGCTATTTTCACTTAATACCCGTATATTACGAATGAAAAAAGTTTATGAAAAGTTGGAATATTGAATGGAAAAACAAAAAAGGTTAAAAAACAGCCGCTACATCACTGGGTTTGATGGGCTCCGTTCATTAGCTGTGGTTGGTGTTATCTTATATCACCTTCTGCCAACTAGTATGAAAGGCGGCTATTTGGGCGTTCCGATTTTTTTCGTCGTATCTGGTTATCTGATCACAGATCTGCTACGGCAGGAATGGGAACAAAATGGAAAAATCAATATTTGGCAATTTTATGTCAGAAGAATGAAGAGACTCTATCCGGCACTCGTTTTTATGCTCGTTACAGCTTCGGCTTATATCACCTTGTTCCAGCGAGGATTGTTGAATAATCTTCGAGGAGTTGTCGTCAGCAGCTTACTGTATGTCAACAACTGGTGGCAAATCAATAACGGTTTATCTTATTTCGATCGATTTGCTAATGAATCACCGTTTACACATATCTGGTCTTTAGCGGTAGAAGGTCAAAACTATTTGGTTTGGCCAATCTTGTTTGTATTGTTGATGGTATTTGTTCGTAAAAGAAAATGGATCTTTTATACCGTGTTAGGTACATCTTTCCTCTCTGCGATCTTGATGATGATTTTGTATACACCAGGGGGCGATCCAACCCGTGTTTATTATGGAACTGACACCCGTCTGTTTTCTATATGGTTGGGAAGTGCGCTCGCTTTTGTTTGGCCAAGTACTCGTTTGAAGAAAAACATCCCAAAACAAGCAAAAAGTATCTTGAATATCGCTGGAGGAATCTCACTTCTGGCACTGATTCTTTGCTTCTTCTTTTTAGATGATCATTACAATTTCATCTATTATGGAGGGATGCTCCTAGTGAGTCTGTTATGCGTAGTACTAGTTGCAGTGACAGCACATCCTGGAGCAAGCTTGAATCGTTGGCTGACAAATCCAGTATTTACTTGGATTGGCAAACGAAGCTACGGGATTTATCTGTATCAGTTTCCAGTTATGATTTTTTATGAAGCAAAAGTGACTGATATTGCTGATCATGTTCTGTTCCATACTTTAGTGGAAATCACATTGATTTTAATCATCAGTGAACTTTCTTATCGATATGTGGAACGTCCGCTAGCACGTTTTGACTATGGTCGTACATTCCAAGTGATGAAAGGATGGTTCAGCAAACCAATCATCAGTAAGAGCAAACCATGGGTCGTTCCAGGCACATTACTTGTAGCAATTGCATTCGTTGGTTTCGTTACGGCACCGAAGAATGCTGTAACGGCCGATCAAAAACAATTGCAGGCAAAGATCGCTGAAAGTAAAAAATTAGCAGAAGAAACCAGAAACAATTCAGAAAATACCACTAGTTCAGTTGACCAAGCGATTCTTGATAAGTATGAGTTGTCTAAGGCCCAAGGAAACAAGGCACAAAAATTAGAGCTAACGGCATTTGGTGATTCAGTTATGCTAGATGCTGCAACTGATCTACAAGAGCTTTATCCAAAAGTAGTGGTAGATGGCGATGTGGGGCGACAATTATACGCCAGTGTACCGTATATTGAAAAATTAAAGGAACAAGATTTATTGAAAGACACTGTTCTAATTGGACTAGGAACGAATGGCTCATTCTCTGAAGCCCAGTTTGATAGCGTGATGGATGCAATCGGTGATCGAAAAGTATACTGGGTCAATGTCCGAGTACCGACGAAACGTTGGCAAAATGACGTGAATGCGATGCTTGAACAGATGACGAAAAAATACGACAATATGACGCTGATTGATTGGTATAGCTACAGTAATGACCATAGTGACTGGTTTTATGATGACCAAGTCCATCCAAATCCTGAAGGGATGACACATTACATTCACTTAGTCAGTGAAGCCTTGCTAGGAGGAAGTTCAAGTACGAACAGCAGTGAGACAAACGTATCAGAATAATAGCTACAAAAAACTTCAGGCAAAAACAGTTGTTTTTGCCTGAAGTTTTTTTATATTTATCGTGTTTTTAACAGTCATCTATTTTCAGGAAGCAAAACGGTTGAGTGTGTCTTCAAATAATGTTCTTTTTGTTTTCGGGTGAGTTTTTTGAATGCAGCTTCTGCTTTTGTTGCTTCGCTTCTTGAAGAAAATACTTCTGCATGGATCATCTTAACAGGTCTTCTTTTTTGAAGACGAGTATATTTAGCGCCAGTACCATTGTTATGTTCCCCTAGTCTCCTAGAAAGGTCTGTTGTGTACCCACCATAAAATGTCTGATCTTTACAGAATAATACGTAAAAATAATGTTTATTTGCCATAGAGCATCTCACGGATCTCTGCTGTGTATTCCCCGTCCGCATCGTAAGTGATCAATGGCGGAGCGACTTTGAATCCATCTAATTTACCTTCTTTGATTCCTTCAACTAACAAAATATTTGCCTCTTTTCCAGCTTTTGGGTAAACAAATTGGATCCGTTTAGGTGCAATCCGATGATTTTGCATAATTTGGATGATCTCTAAGAATCGTTCAGGTCGATGGACCATAGCGAAACGCCCATTTGTTTTTAGTAACTTACTTGAATTATCGATCACTTCTTCTAATGTTGTATGGATCTCATGACGGGCGATTGCTAGGTGTTTATTAGGGTTCGTTTTATTTGTTGGCAGTCCTTTGAAATAAGGTGGATTGCAGACGACTAAGTCACAAGAATTATGCCGAACGACGGATAAGCTGTCTTTCAGATCGATGGTGTGGACTGTCATCTGTTCATCTAGATGGTTCAGCGCGATGCTGCGTCTTGCCATGTCTGCTAGGCGAGGCTGAAGTTCGATAGCATCAATAGCTGCTTGAGTTCGTTTGCTTAAAAACAGGCCTACTGCACCATTACCTGCGCAAAGGTCAACAATCTGTCCTTTTTTAGGCACACGAGAGAAGTGAGCAAGTAGCACAGCATCTAAAGAAAAAGAAAATACTTGGGAACTTTGGATAATTTTGATATCTTCTGCGTATAATTGGTCGATTCGTTCGTCTTCGTGAAGCATGTATTCCCTCCAAAATGAAAAAAATAGTCGTTTGTATTATACTATTTTTATTAAAAAGAACCAAGGTGGCTTGTCAAACCTCTGTTTTTTATGCATACTATGACCATAAGAAGGGAAAGGAAGAGACTATGTTTTATCGATTTATGCGAGGGGTAGTTCGAGTACTATTAGCTTTAGTCAATGGAAATGCCCGTTATGAGAATAAAGAAGTATTACCGCAAGATGAGAATTACATACTAGTTGCTCCCCATCGTACTTGGTGGGACCCATTATATCTAGCGGTAGCTGCAGCACCGAAGGATTTCAGCTTTATGGCAAAAGAAGAACTGTTCAAAAATCCGGTTCTGCGATTTATATTAACTCGATCCAATGCTTTTCCAGTTAAAAGAGAGAATCCAGGACCAAGCGTCATTAAAACACCTGTAAAGATTTTAAAATCGACAAATTTAAGTTTAATCATGTTCCCCAGTGGGACAAGGCATGCTACAGAACTTAAAGGCGGGATGGCGTTGATCTCCAGAATGTCTAAAGCGAAAATCGTACCAGCCGTATACCAAGGTCCACTGACACTTGGGGATTTGTTCAAACGTAAGAGAGTGACAGTGCGTTTCGGTGAACCAATCGACCTATCAGATATCAAGAAAACGGATAAAGAAGGAATGGCGGAGATTGAACGACGAACACAAGCGGCTTTTGACAAATTGGACAAAGAAGTGAACCCAGATTTCAAATATGAAATCAAAAAAAAATAAAGTGATAAGTTTATGAATAGGCGGTCTTTTTGAATCTCCTGTTCTGTTCAGACTTTTCGATGAAAAACGAGGGAGAGACGTCAAGTCTGCCCTCTTTTTGCTTTCCAACGTGCAAAATAGAAGACAGGTGTCATGTAATGGATCAAAGTGTTATAATGATTAGAAGGACATTTTTTGAGGTGATTGGATGCGTTTTTTACATACAGCCGATTGGCATATCGGAAAAAAACTACAAGGTTATGACTTGATTGAAGACCAACGTCATGTATTATCTTCTATACTGGATATCGCGAAAGAAGAAAAAGTAGAGGCAATCGTGATTGCAGGAGACTTATATGATAGGAGTGTGCCCGCTGTCGATGCCGTAGCATTATACAATGAATTGATGGTTGATTGGAATTTAAAGGAAAGGATCCCAATTTTTGCTATATCAGGAAATCACGATAGCAGTACGCGACTTTCAGCTGGTACGCCATGGTTCAGTTATTCGAACTATTTTTTGCGAACGCAGCTAGCAGAAGCTTTCGAACCAGTCGAGTTTAACAACATACAATTTTTCTTTCTTCCTTACTTTGAACCAATTGCAGCCAGATTATATTTTGAAGATGACAGTATCCGCACGATCCAGCAAGCGGTAGCAAAAGTGATAGATAAAATGCAGGAGCTGTTTGATTCAGGGAAAAAACACGTATTGATTAGCCATTTTTTTGTAATGGGAAGTGTAAAATCTGATTCGGAAACGAAAATCGAAGTAGGGGGTCTGGATTCGATTCCAGGCGAACTGCTTGCACCGTTTGATTATGTAGCACTAGGACATTTGCATAATCAAGCTGCTTTAAGACAGGATAATGCTCGCTACAGTGGCTCGCCGTTGAAATTTTCTCTATCTGAGATCAACCAGAAAAAAGGCGTATGGATCGTTGACCTGACAACAGACCTAAAGTTGAATTTTAGGGAGATCGAACCACTGCATGATATTGAAGAAATAACAGCAAGTTTTAAAGAATTGTTGGATCCTGCCTTCTATCAGTCCGTCAATCGGGAGAATTATATCCATATCTATCTCACGGACAGAACGATCATCCCGAATATGATGAACCAGCTTCGGCAAATATATCCTCGTATTTTGGGGATTGAACGGGCAAACGGCCGAGCAGAACAAACAAAGCGCAAACGAAAAGTACTAGAAATGAAAGATCCTCAAAAATTAGCAGAAGCATTTTTTAGTGAAATGACGGAAGAACAGCTAACGGCAAACCAAGAAAAATGGCTCGGAGAAACGTTGCAAGAAATCATGGAAATGGAATGATCAAGAATGAAACCGAAAAAATTAAAACTTAAAAATTTTGGTCCTTTTATCAATGAGACCGTTGATTTTTCACGATTGACAGAAGCACCGCTTTTTTTGATCAGCGGGAAGACAGGAGCAGGAAAAACGACGATTTTTGATGGGATCACTTTCGCACTTTTTGGTGAAACTTCCGGAAGACTTCGTTCTGGAAAAGAGATGCGTTCCTTGTTTGCTACACCAGAAGAAGAAACAAGCGTGACTTTTTCTTTTGAACATCAGCAGATGAGCTATGAAATCGAACGAAAACCAGAACAAGTTTTAGCGAAACGAAAAGGAAACGGAACAAAAAAACAGGCAGCTAAAGTAACGTTGACCATTTTTGATGGGAAAGGAAAAGAAATAAAACAAATCACAAAACGTACAGAAGCAGACCAGTTGATCAGAGAACTGATGAATCTCGATGCGAAACAGTTTTCCCAAATCGTTTTACTGCCCCAAGGAGAATTCCGTAATTTTTTGGTTTCATCAAGCAGTGAGAAAGAGACTGTTTTACGTCATTTGTTCGGTACTCAGTTTTTCCAACAGTTCAATGAGCGATTAAAGGAAAAAGCAAAGCAACAGCAACAAAAACTAGATCATTTAGAGCAAGAACTTCATCTTCTGCAAAAAAGATTTGTTTTAGTCAAAGAAGAGGAAGCAGCAGCAGGATTTGAGGCCGTTCTTTCCCAATGGACAAACCATCAGGCCATACTAGAAAAACAAATCACTGAAGAAAAAGAAGTTTTAGCAGACTATCAGGAGAAACAGAAACAATTAGAAAATTCCTACTATCGTTTTGAAACCTTGAAAAAAAGCTATGAAGAAAAAGCGACATTACTAAATAAGCAAAAGAAATTAGCCGCTCAAAAAGACGAAATAGAGGAAAAGAAACGATGGATTGGGTATTATGAATTTACACAACGCTTAATTGAACCAATCCAGCACCTGAAAGAAATAAAAGCTGAAAAAATAGAACTGTCACAAAAAAGCAGTGAACAAACAAAGAAACTAGCGATGACTACGCAACATTATGAAGAGTGGCAAAAAAATGAAACAGACCGCATACATCGGCAAACAAAAATCAAAGAAGCTGCTCAACAATTGCAAAACAAACAGATGATGGTACCGATTGTCGAAGCCTTGCGTAGTAAAAAACAAGAAGCAGAACAATTAAAACATTCATTAGATAAAGAAGAAACGAACGCCGAAAAGCTACATCAAAAACAGGCTATTTATCAGGAAAGAACTCGAATTCTTCAAGAAATCTTATTGGATCAGGAAAAACTGCAGGAAGATCGTCTTGCTTTTGGACAGTTAAAACATCTAGATGAAAAACAGCAGGAAATAGAACAACAAAAAACAAAAAGCATCGAATCACTCGAACAGATAAGAGAAGAGCTCAAAAAAGCAACCGAAGAAACAACAAAAAATAATCAGCGATTGAAACAACAGATAGAACAAGCAGAACAGCTGAAAAGCCAATGGGCAAAGCAGAAAATTGCTCGTCTTCAGCTTTTTTTGCGTCCGGGGGAACCATGTCTGGTTTGTGGGTCGACAGAACATCCCGTACAACAATCAAAACATGAACAGCCAAATAAGGAAGATATCTTAAAAGTAGAGCAACAACTGGCAGAAGCTGAGTCAGCTGTAGAAAGAACCCAGCAAATCATTGCCAAAAATGAAGCATATGAAAATAATCTTCAACAGCAATTATCTGATTTAGAACAAAAAATCATGGAAACGAATATACAACTAGCTGGACAAGAAAAACACTTACAACAGGCTTTGCAACAGGCATTTCCTGCGATAACAGAACAAAAAACAACAACTGCTCTTACAGTAATCGAACAATCTTTAGATAAACGAAAAAGCAAGATAGCCAATGCAAGAGCAGAACTGGAAGAAATAAGCCAACAAGTAGAAAAGGTTGAGCAGCAATTAGCTGTCTACAAGCAGCAACAGACAGCAAAAAATAATCAGCTTCAACAACTGCAAGGCGAAATCAAAAGTTTAGAAAAACAATTACAAGATACGGATAGCAACTGTTTAGAAGAAGAGATACGACAACTTGAAAAACAGTTAGAAGAAGACTCGAACCAACTTGCTGCTGAACAGAAAGCAGGAATGCAATTGTTGCAAGATCTGCATATGCTTCGGACACAACTTGATCTTCAACAGGAACAAATAGAAAAAACAGATGAAAAAATAGAAAAAGAACAGCAAAGAATAGCTGAAAAGCTGGAAAGCCAATCGTATTTTTCAACAACTGAGGAAGTCTGTGCATTCGCACAACAGCAAGCACAATACGAAGAGAACCAGCGCATAATCACTACTTATCATGAAGCACAATTAGTGACAACTGACCGACTACGTCAATTAGAAAATATCCAGCTGACGGAGATAGTTCCAGATACAGAAGAGATCAGCCAGCAATTGGAAGAGATAAGAGAGATGATCGAAACAAAGCAAGAAAAGATATACAGTTTACAAGAACAAAAAATCAATAACCAGAAAATCTACGATGAATGTCTTTCGATTTATCACACAAGCCAGACGCAATTAGATGAACTCACGCAATTACAGCAGCTTTCGCAAACATTCAACGGAGAAAATCCTAAGAAGACTAGTTTAGAACGGTATGTGCTTCAAGTTTATCTACAAGAAGTGTTACAAGTAGCAAATGATCATCTCCAGCGTTTAACGAAAAATCGTTATCAGTTTGAACTAGCGGATACGATCGGCAGTTATCGAGGGAAAACCGGATTAGAAATCAATATCTATGATGATCAGGCAGGCATGTCTCGAAGCGCGCATACGCTGTCTGGCGGTGAAAGTTTTATTGCAGCACTTTCTTTAGCATTAGCCCTTGCGGATGTGATCCAGACACAAGCTGGTGGGGTAGCAATCGATGCATTGTTTATTGATGAAGGTTTTGGGTCATTAGATGAAGAAGCTTTGGAAATGGCGATGGAAGCTTTAGAAACGATTGAAAGTGAAGGAAGAATGATCGGGATCATTAGTCATGTAAGAGAATTGAAAGAACGAGTATTACAGCAAATAAGAATTGATACAGAAGGTAGCGGACAAAGCAAAATACGCTATCAACTTGGATAAAAAGGGAGATTGGTAACTATGAAATGGAGTATTCCGGAAAAAGTCATTGCACGTGGGCGTCAATACTTGCAAGAAGGTCGAGTGTTATCGGTTGTCCCTGACCAAGAAGAAAACGTGTGGCATGCAGAAGTCTTGGGCAGTGAATTGTATATGGTTGATTTGGATGGGACAGCAAAAGAGATAGATTACTGCCAATGTCCATATTGGGAGGAACATAAATATTGTAAGCATACAGTTGCTGTGGAACTTTACTTACGGTCGAAAAATCTATCTCGTATCATGAAAAAAGACCAGCCGATGTTAGAACCGGTAAAAACAACAAGTGAAGGAGAAATCATTGCAAAAGGTTTTTCTCGTCTAAAAATACAAAAAAATCCTCAAGCGGTGCAACCCTTGATTATTGAATACCAAGTAGAAACGATTGAGACAAATCAGTATCATCCAGAGCTTTCTATTTTGGCGCTTTACTTACGTATCGGTTCTTTGGCATCGCCGAAAAAAACATATATCGTAAAAAACATCTATGATTTTTTACAGGCTTACACAGAAAAAGAAACCTACACAGTCAATAAGCAGTATCAGTTTCATCTAGACAAACGGGCTTTTCAAAAAGAAGATCAAAAAATACTCGCTCACCTTGCAGGAAGTGCCCAAACGCATCAATTATTAGGCACGAATGGCTTGCAAGTCAAAGGGAAACTAGACAAAAGATACCTGCTTCTCCCAGTAGAACAAGCCCGCTTCCTGCTAGAACAGATGAATCAGACGACACGTTTGCATCTGCAGATAAATGAACAAAACGATCAAGGAATCCAATTTTCCGATCAAAACAAGCCTTTATCATTCAAAGTGGAAAAACAGGGAGAAGATTACTTGTTACAAGCATTGAATGATTTTGATTTTTTCTTTATGCATTATCAGTGGGGACTTATCCAGGGAGTATTCTATTCTCTAACGAAGCATCAACAAACAGTTTATCAAACTTGGAAACAATTGATTCGCCGATTGGAGAAACCAGAAGTAGTATTCAAGAAAAAAGAACTACCGGCCTTGTTTAAAGAAATCATTCCTCTTCTTTCGGAAATAGGAGACGTAGTGGTTGCCTCTGAAGTAGAAAAGGAAGTAGCAGATATTCCAGTCGAATTTATTTTCTTTTTCCGAAAAGCCAAAGGAAAAATCCAAGCTCGAGTCGATTTCGTTTATGGCGAAGTCATCTATTCGACCGATCCAAAACATGAGGTCTCGGCCAATCAGGACTTTCAGGTGCTGCGTGACAGAGCTGAAGAAAAACGAGTCCTTGATTTATTCAGGATGTATCGCTACCAGAAAAATGAAACTGGCTATGAGCGTCCGTTGCCAAGCGGGGAGGAACTGTATGCCTTTTTCCGTACAGAACTATCTGTTTTCCGTCAGTTTGGTGAAGTCAGACTTGGCAGAAAGTTGCGGGAGTTGTATTTAGATGCGCATAAAAATCAACCGCAAATCGAAGTAACCGAGACTGGTTCATGGCTTGATATTCGGTTCGACGTATCGGGAATAGAAGAGCAAGAGATTGATCATGTACTGCAAAGCTTGTTGCGAAATGATGCTTTTTATACATTGGAAAACGGACAGGTTCTTTCTTTTGATTCAGAGGAATTCCAACAAACAAGCCAAGTATTGCAACAATTACGAGAGTCAATACGTTCAGAAGAAGGGACGATCCATGTACCTAAGAATCAAGGACTGATCATTCAAAATCAATTGGAAAAAAGCAATGCTACTTTTAGCGAATCGTTTCAAACGATGGTCCAAGATCTCATTCATCCAGAAGGGTATCAGGCGCAGCTTCCCAAAGGATTGAATGCAAAGATGAGAGAGTATCAGAAGCAAGGATTCCGATGGTTGAAGATGTTGGGCCATTATCAGTTTGGCGGTATCTTAGCCGATGAAATGGGACTTGGGAAAACACTGCAGACGATTGCCTTTTTACTTTCGGAAAAAGAAGAACGGGAAAGCTTTTCTGCTTTGATCGTAGCGCCGGCCAGCTTAATCTACAACTGGCAGGCAGAGGTAAAAAAATTTGCTCCTTCTTTGAGTATCCAAGTAATCAATGGGAATAAAAAAGAACGGGAAGAATTGCTGGCTAAAGACGCAGATATTCGAGTGACCTCTTATGCCAGTTTGAGACAAGATTTAGCTGATTACCAATCACAAAAAATTGATTATTTGATCCTTGATGAGGCGCAAATGGTCAAAAATAGTAGTACGAAAACTGCTCAAGCATTGAGAGAATTAGCTGTGCCTCAGCGATTTGCATTAAGTGGGACACCAATCGAGAATAATTTAGAAGAATTGTGGTCATTGTTTGCAACAATCATGCCAGGATTTTTCCCAACCAAAACAAAATTCAGAGAACTTGCCGCAGAAGAAATTGCGCAAATGATCCGACCGTTCATTTTACGGCGAGATAAACAAACTGTGTTGAAAGACTTACCAGAAAAAACAGAAATGAATCTATATTCTGCACTGACAGAAGAACAAAAGACCGTTTATTTAGCTTACTTGCGTCAAATGCGTGAAGAAATCTCGTCAATGGATTCTGAAGCATTCAAGAAAAACCGGATCGGGATACTAGCAGGTCTGACAAGGTTGCGTCAAATTTGTTGCGATCCCCGTCTGTTTATTGAAGATTACCAAGGTGGTTCTGGCAAGCTCGAACAAGTAAAAGATCTATTAGTTGCTGCCAAAGAGAACAAACGCAGAGTTCTGCTGTTTTCTCAATTTACAGGTATGCTTACTATCTTACAAGAAGAGTTAGCCGAGCTGGGGATCTCAACATTTTATTTAAGAGGCAGTACAAAACCGCAAGATCGATTAAGTATGGTAGATGCATTTAATGCAGGCGAAAAAGATGTTTTCCTGATTTCTTTAAAAGCCGGGGGAACGGGACTGAATTTGACAGGAGCAGATACGGTCATCTTGTATGACCTTTGGTGGAATCCTGCAATTGAAGAACAAGCTGCTGGTCGTGCGCATCGAATCGGACAGAAAAATGTGGTAGAAGTGTGGCGTATGATTTCTGAAGGAACGATTGAAGAACGAATGGATTCGCTCCAACAAGAAAAACGCGAACTGTTCCAAAAAGTGATCCAAGGAAATGAAGAACAGCTGACAAAACTGACTGAAGAAGATATCCGCATGATCTTAAGTGTAGGAGAGATTGAGAAGTAAGAGATTCGAAACAATCGTTCAGTAATGGATAAGAAGATCTTTCGAAAAAAGCAAGTATTTAGTTGATTTAAGAAATAGCAAGGAAGTTGGGTTTCTGTTTTATCCCGATTTCCTTGCTATTATTTTTTGTTTTTATTTATAGGAGTTAAGCAAAGATTGTCTTCATTGTTTCTAATAGCTGATCAAAAGAAGAAATCTCGATATCGCAAATAGGTGTCTGGTCGATTTTGCGTTCTCGATGGTTGAACCAAAGTGCTTGCCAGTCGGCACTTTTTGCACCTAAAACATCATTGTCATAATTGTCGCCAACATATAGAGTCTCTCCTGGAAGCATATGAAATTCTTTCTCAGCAAGCTGAAAAATCTCTTTTTCTGGCTTTTGGAACCCTGTTGCTTGAGAAACCAGCATGTTGTGGGAAGGAATCCAATTATTCAATTGAAGTTGTTTTAATTTTTTTGTCTGATGGTCAGTCGGTCCATTTGTGATAATTCCTAATGGGACATTTTTTTCCTTCAAGAAGTCAAGTGTTTTTTTGACCTCCTCATGCAAACAGATATTATCAAGTTCTTCCTCGTAAACTTTTTGAAATAGGAGACCTTCTTCTTCTGTGATGTGAGGGTAGTCTAAATCTTTTAGTGATTGGCTGATTCGATGTGCTCGCATATATTCTAGCGTACACTCTCCTGCCATTACTTTTGGAAAGTTTTCATCACTATGATGACGGAATCGGATATATAGTGGATGCATATCTTCATCTGAAACAAGCGGCACGACTCTTTTTACCGCGTTTCGAAATGGCTGCTGCTGATCATACATTGTATCATCAACATCAAACACAACTGATTTAATCAAAATTTTACACGCCTTTCGGTTTTCATTGATTTTTTCACAAATCCTTGACTATTGTAACAGAAAAAATTATCTAAAAAAGCTGATAAATAAAGGTTTTTCTTACTATATTTCTGTTTCCTTGACAGAATAAGGTTTTTAGATTTCAGTTTTTTTCACTAAAAATCATGAAACACATCAATAGGTTTGATGAACAAATTAATCATTATTGTGTAACTCGGTTGGTTTATTTTAATGCAATCTCTGAGGAATTTTCGAAAGGTTTATTTTTTTAATACAGTCTCAATATAACTATTCAAACATAAAATAACGTTATTTAGTTTATTTGTTTATAGTAAATTTTATCTAGTAATCATTGCTTTAAAATATTCCGCTTATATAACAGAGAAAATAAGCGTTATAATAAAGAACAATATTATCTAAAATGACAAGAATCATTACTATCAAAGAAATAAAAAACATAAAAAATCTTAAGAAATCGGTTTCATTTGTGTTTTTAGATAAAATAATAGTACAGTTTTATTGGCTGTTTCATCGTCTTATAAAATTTGAATTAGATTTGAAAACTCTAATTTTTAAATGATAGAAAAAGCAAGAACGCTGGTTTTACTGTATATTAACCTTAGATAACTTTCATTTTTTTAAAAAAATTATGAAAAAAAGGTAGCTATTTAAAAGTTGATTATGTATAATAGAAACAGATGGGAGATCATTATGATCTTCTGTTACAAAAAAGTGATTCTTATCACGAAAAGGAGTGGTGCACGTTGTTAACATTATATACTTCCCCAAGTTGTACTTCCTGCAGAAAGGCTCGTGCGTGGTTGCAAGAACATCAGATTCCATTTGTTGAACGTAATATTTTTTCAGAACCATTGAACAGTTCTGAATTAAAAGCGATTTTACAAATGACAGAAGACGGAACAGAAGAAATCATCTCGACACGTTCCAAAGTATTCCAAAAACTGAACATGGATTTAGATGATCTGCCGTTACAAGAACTATTGGAACTTGTGCAAAACAATCCTGGATTGCTTCGCCGTCCAATCATGATTGATGATAAACGTCTACAAGTTGGTTTTAATGAAGATGAGATTCGTCGATTCCTGCCGCGCGATGTACGACAATTAGAATTGCGTCAAGCACAATTGATGGCTGGATTATAGAAGATAAAATGAAACTTGGAAAAACTATTTTGATGATAGTTTTTCCAAGTTTTTTTGTTTTTATAAATAGCGTTCTTTATTGTGGGCACAAAAAAAGGTGTGAGAGTGGTCATGGTATGAAAAACAGAAGTGATTGATTAGCTAAAAAGTCGGCTATATAGTATTCATCTCCCAAAAATGTTATAGTTAAATAAGATAGCTTGAACGATTGAAAAAATCTGCTGGTTTTATTAAATTCATTTAACAGCGGGATTTTTTTTCTTTACATTTAAGCTGATTTCGCTACAATGAATCTATATTGAACATTGCGGCAAAGTGAGGTGTAGCAAAATGGAAATGGAACATATTAATGAAAATACGATCCGTGTACTGATAGGTCATGAAGATTTAGAAGAACGGGGCGTTTCATTTTTGGATTTACTTGGCAATCACAAAGAAATCGAAAATTTCTTTTATAGTATTCTGGAAGAAGTTGATATCGAAGAGGAGTTCCGAGGAAGCGAAGCTGTCACTTTCCAAGTTTTGCCAAAAGGAGACGGATTAGAACTGTTTATCAGTAAAAACCTGCCAGATGAAGAAATTTCTCAATCAGAAGATTCTGCTGTTGATTCAGAAGACGTGAGCGAATTTCTCCGTCAGCAAATTATTGGTAGCGATCCGGATGAAGAATTATCTGGAAGCGCCCTAGAAGAACAGGAAAGACAAGCAATTTTTGCTTTTGAAGATTTTGAGCAAGTGATCCAGCTGGCAACAGATGTTGAACTAGAATCTGCTTGGACTGATTTGTACTTATTCGAAGAGCGTTATTACCTAGTCGTTCATTTCTGGATGGAGAATCTCAACCAAGCGGATGTAGAGAATCAGATTGCTCGAATTTTGGAGTTTGCAGAAAAGAGCGATCGTACACCAGAAACACTGAATGAGTATGGAAAGTGTCTGATGGCGCGTAATGCTATCGAGCGTACGAAATTTTATTTTGTATAAATCACCATTATAGTAAGAGCCATATCGATCATATATCGATATGGCTCTTTTTCGTGTAAATAAATTGCTAGACGTAAATAAGTTCAGAGGGAGAAAAATGCTGCTTGCGATGAATGAATATCATGAATGCTGTTCTGCTAAATATGCAGAGAAAGAGAAAACGTATTATTGTCGTAGTTGTCGGAAAAGAGTGGTTTTGAAAAAGGGAAAGAAAAGATGTGCTCATTTTGCCCATCGAAAAACCGACAACTGTTCGGTTTTTAGTGAGGGGGAATCAGAAGAACACTTGCAGTTAAAGGAATGTTTCATGGATTGGCTAGGACAGTCAGCAGAACCTGCATTTTTGGAAGCCTATTTGCCAAGATTGAGGCAGAGACCAGATATTTTATTGGCTAATCTAGCATTAGAAATCCAATGTTCTAGGTTGTCTCATCAGAGATTTGTTGAAAGAACCAAAAGTTATTTGAACAACGGTTACCAAGTATGGTGGATACTTGGTCATTCTTTTCTTGGACAACGGCAATTTTCATTGATAGAAAAAAGTTGCTGCTATTATAATAGAAAAAGGGGGGTACATTGCTGGAAAGCTGACCTTAAGAACCAAAAACTTTATTTATATCATCATATTACAGAGACTGTATCAGGTCACATTTCTTTTTTCAGTAGCTGCTGGACTTTTTCTGGTAATGATCTTAAAAAAATATTTACTAATAATGAGATCAAAATAAATCAGATGAAGAAAACAGACAAGTTAAGTGAGGATGGGAAGAAGTGGTTGGCGCGCCAGCTGATTTACAAACAAAAAAATACAGTATCCATACAAGAACAGTGCTACTTGCGTCACAAGCACCTTTTGTATCTATCACCGTGGATCTATCAAAACAGTCGGTTTTTCTTTTATTTACGAGAACAGGTTTTTCTTTATCGAATGTTGTACGAAGAATCCTTAAAACAACAGAAAGTACCTGATTTCAGCTCATGGTTTTGCCAAGTAAAAGAATATAAAATGAAGTGGCTTTTCCCTATGATTGAGGAAGAGATGGTCTATCGGCAATTTTTTGATGAATGCACACGTTTGTCCTCTTGGAAAATATAGTAAGTATAAAAATAGGACAGGAACCGGTTTTCTATGTAAAACAAGTTTCAGTTGTGCTAAAATTGATAGAAGCAGACACATAGATTAGTAGTAGAAAAATCAGATGCTGTAACATGTGGATGTTAGACAATGATCTATTTTGATCGACAGAGACAAAGGGATAAAAAGGAGTGGATCTCATGGAAGTAAAGCAGTTGCCAAAACGCGAAGAATTGCCTGAAAATTTAACTTGGGACTTGACCAAGATCTTTTCAAGCGACCAAGAATTTGATAAGAAATATCTAGAATTATCAGAAAAGTTAAAAAAATCTGAAAAATACAAAGGAACACTTGATCAAGGCGCTTCTCAATTTCTTGATGCGATTGAATTTGTGTTGAGTGTTTATCGCCAAACTGAAATCATTTATGTCTATGCGCACCTTAAAAACGATCAAGATACTGGGAATACAGAATATCAAGCGCTTTATGCAAGAGCAAGTAGTTTGTTTTCAAAGGTTAGTGAAGCTGTTTCCTGGTTTGAACCAGAAATATTGCAGTTATCAGATGAACGGATTTGGCAATATTTCAAAGAAGAACCGAAGTTAGAAGTCTATCGTCACTATATCCAGCAAATAGTAGATAATCGTGCCCATGTTTTATCTGCCGAGCAGGAATCGCTTCTTGCAGGAGCAGGTGAAATCTTTGAGGCTTCAAGTGATACATTTGCTGTTTTGAATAATGCAGATTTAGTTTTCCCAACGATCGAAGGAGAGAATGGTGAAAAAGTCCAATTATCTCATGGCGTGTACGGTCAGTTGCTAGAAAGCACGGATCGAAGTGTTCGCGAAGCCGCATTTAAAGGGTTGTACAGTGTTTATGAACAATTTAGAAATACGTTTGCTTCTACTTTAAGTACGCATATAAAAGGACATAATTTTAAAGCAAAAGTTCGTAATTACAGCTCTGCCAGAGAAGCATCTTTGAGCAATAATCATATTCCTGAAAGTGTATACGACACTTTGGTAGATGTAGTAAACAAGCATTTGCCTTTGCTGCATCGATATATGGAATTACGGAAACGTTTATTAGAAGTGGAAAAACTGCACATGTACGATCTTTATACACCGGTCTTAGGAGAAGCTCCAATCACCTTTACGTATGAAGAAGCAAAAGAGAAAGCTTTGGAAGCACTGAAGCCAATGGGCGAAGAGTACATGACTATTGTAGAAAAAGCATTCTCTGAACGTTGGATCGATGTTGTCGAAAATAAAGGAAAACGAAGTGGTGCCTATTCTTCGGGAAGCTATGACACAAATCCATATATTTTATTGAATTGGCATGATACATTGGATCAGTTGTTTACGCTTGTCCACGAAATGGGACATAGTGTCCACAGTTATTTCACACGGTCGAACCAGCCTTATGTATACGGTGACTACTCCATCTTTTTAGCAGAAATTGCTTCGACAACGAACGAAAATATCCTAACAGAATATTTATTGGAAACAGAAAAAGACCCTCGCGTCCGAGCTTATGTGCTCAACCATTACTTGGATGGATTTAAAGGAACAGTTTTCCGCCAGACACAATTTGCTGAATTCGAGCACTTCATGCATACGGAAGATGAAAAAGGTGTGCCATTGACTAGTGAATATCTAAGTGATAGTTATGGTAAATTGAATGCAAAATATTATGGTCCGGCAGTCGAAGAAGATCCAGAAATCAAATTTGAATGGTCACGGATCCCGCATTTTTACTATAATTACTATGTCTTCCAATACTCGACTGGTTTTTCTGCTGCTTCAGCGTTGGCGAAAAGGATACTTAGTCAAGAACCAGATGCGCTAGAGAACTATTTGGCTTATCTAAAAGCTGGTAACAGTGATTATCCTGTTGAAGTGATGAAGAAAGCAGGAGTAGATATGACACAGGCTGCGTATATCGAAGATGCAATGTCGATGTTTGAACAACGACTAAATGAATTAGAAGAATTGATTGATCGTTTATAAGATTTTTGATTTTTTCGAATAGAAACGAAAAAAATACGTCGGCTCTCTTGTAAGGGAGTCGACGTATTTTTTAATTAGAAAGCAAGTGTAAATGGCTAGTTCGTGAATGGAACTGAGAATCATTTGTATGTAAATGTTCACCATTAAAAACTTGATACGAGTTATCTGTTGTTTTACACAGCTCTTTGATTCTCCAAAGACTGCTTGTGCCTTCTACTTCTACTAAAACACCAAAATCACGATCGCAAGCGTAATTGTAAACGACTGCGGAAGGATGTTTCGTGATGCCCATTTCCCGAGCAATTTTTTGATCGGAAAAGAATACTTCTTTAACAAAGTCAGATTGCCGATCTTCTTTAAACATATTCAAATCGCCGCCAATCTCTTCAAATATCGATTCAGCAAGTGCATGAGAATATGGTATGTTATTGCAGCCGACTGCTTCTTGCAGTTTGATCAAAAAACGGCGGCCTTTTTTCTTTCCTTGGAATTGAGCCGCTTTGCAGTCTAATGCGGCAGAATAAGTCGTTGAGAATAAGTGGTTACGTTTCTCAAGATTGTTTTGAGAAATTCCTTTTTGTTGCATGACATCCCCAATTGTCTGCAAATTGACCAAAGGAAGAAAGCGAAATTGCATCTTTTCTTTTGATGGTGTTCCGTACTCTTCTTCAATAAATTGTAATAACTGTTGCTCCATTTCGAAACAATATTCCCCTAAAGGATTAACAAATAAATAGATTTCGATCATATGAATCTCCCCCAAAATAGATTCTATACAACTAGTGACTAGATTCTTTCACATCCTATAACTTAACAGAAAAAAGTAAAAAAATGAACTCAAGTGCCTTGTGAAAATGAAAGGTTTCTAATTTTTAGCCTCAAGCATACGTTGGATCTTGTTTTTAGCAGGACGATAAGGCAAAGAAAAACGTTTTAAAAAATTTATAAAAGCAATTTTTCCCGCAGATGCATCCCCTACCTCTAGTTCTAGTTCAAAATCGTGAAGATTGTCTCCCCAGCTTTCATCGATAGCTAAAAGTCCTTCTTCAATAGGGAACTCAGCCCGTTTTGTTGTAAGCTTTCCTGTTTGGATCAATGAAGCAGGATCGATATTCAAATCAGAAAGTTTTTGAAAAACTGCGCCCGAGCGAGGCAAACGGTTTTGAAAGATGAATGCTTCTGCTTCTTCTGTTATAAAGGTATCCGTCGTTTCGAGACGCCCTTCCTCAGCAGGTGTTTTTAATGTATATTCAGCTTGATGACCAACGAAACGGATCCGTAGACCACAATTTTGTTTCTTCAGCTGTTCATCAACGGTATCGAAGTAAATATTAGTCTGTACACGGAAATCTTTGTCTGTTAATTGATAGTGAGTGATGAATATCTCGTACTCTTGCTTTGTCAGCATAGATTTATATTCGATTTCAAGCATTTGCGTCATTTGATCGACTCCTTTTTGTCTATTCTGCCTAATTTTCTTTTTTTGGTCAATGCATAAATCAAGAGTACGAAAAAACTTTGCATATATGGTAGAATAAACAATGAATGTTAATGAAGTAGAGGTATCAGCTATGGAACGAGATTGGGAAGCATTTTTAGCACCATATGAACAAACTGTATCAGAATTGAAAGTGAAACTGCGGGGAATCCGTAAACAGTTTCGTGAACAAAATCGTCATGTTCCAATTGAATTTGTCACTGGGAGAGTCAAACCAGTTGACAGTATCGTAACAAAGTCACAGTTACGTCATATTCCGATGGGACGCTTAGAAGAAGAAATGTCTGATATTGCCGGCTTAAGGATCATGTGTCAGTTTGTAGAAGATATCCATCAAGTTGTTGAGATTATCCGTAAAAGAAAAGACATGAAAGTCCTTCAAGAACGGGATTACATCACTAATAAGAAAGCAAGTGGCTACCGTTCGTATCATCTGGTGATCGAGTATCCTGTACAGCTGATCAGTGGTGAGAAGAAAATTTTGGCGGAAATCCAAATACGGACCCTTGCGATGAATTTCTGGGCAACGATCGAGCATTCGCTGAATTATAAATATCAAGGCGTTTTTCCAGAAGAAATGAGCGAACGACTTCAGCGTGCGGCAGAAGCTGCGTATCAACTGGATGAAGAGATGTCCAGTATCCGTGAAGAAATCCAAGAAGCACAGCGATTGTTCTCCCATGGAAGAGGAAAATCAGATGATGTCTACTATCGAACGCTTTTGAAGAAAGAAAGCGAAAGAGAGGAGGCAGGGGATGAAAGTAGCGATCGTTCACAATAAAGAAGCAAAGACCATAGAAGTGGCTGAGCGCTTGAACACACTATTAGAACAAGCTGGGATCCAGCGAGATGATCATGAGCCAGAATTGGTCATCTCAATTGGTGGAGATGGCACATTATTATCGGCATTTCATCACTACAGTCATTGTCTGAATGATGTGCGTTTCTTAGGCGTGCATACAGGTCATTTAGGGTTTTATACTGATTGGCGAGATTACGAGCTGGAAGAACTAGTAGACAGCTTGCGAACAAATCGGGAACAAAGTGTCAGCTATCCCTTGCTGGATGTTCGGATCAGTTATTTGGATGAAACGCCTGATCAGCATTTTTTAGCACTAAATGAATCAACGATTAAACGGGCCAATCGTACGATGGTAGCCGATGTATACATTAAAAATGAATTGTTTGAAAGTTTCAGAGGAGATGGATTGACAATTTCTACACCCACTGGTTCGACTGCCTATAATAAAAGTGTCGGCGGTGCAGTGATCCATCCTAGTATCAATGCCTTTCAATTGGCTGAGATTGCTTCGCTGAATAATCGAGTGTTTCGTACTTTGGGTTCTCCGATCGTGATTGCCCATGATGAGTGGTTGGAAATAAAATTGGAAAATACAGAAGATTATCTTGTAACGGTTGATCAATTGAATGTCGCAAAAGCAGATATCCGTTCTATTTATTATCGCATAGCAGAAGAACGGATCCATTTTGCTTCTTATCGACATATGCATTTTTGGCATCGCGTGAAAGATGCCTTTATTGGTGAGGATTAATATGCAGTTTACATGGGATTATGAGAAAGATCATTCTCAGCAGGTAAAATATTTTTTAAAAGAAAAAGGGATCTCAAAAGGTCTGTTAGCGAAAATAAAATTTCAAGGCGGTCAAATCAAAGTCAATGATCAAGTAGAAAATGTCTTGTTTTCTCTAGCCAAGGATGATAAGGTAACCATTGTGATTCCTGCTGAAGGAGAACATGAAACCGTACTTTTGGACGAAACGCCGATCGATATCGTGTATGAAGATGAACATGTTCTGGTAGTAAACAAACCAGCAGGCGTTTCGTCCATTCCTGCCCAATACCATCCAAATGGGACAATGGCTAATCGTGTAAAGGCTTATTACAAAAAACAAGGGTACGAAAACCAAGTAATCCATGTAGTTACACGACTAGACCGTGATACGTCTGGCTTGATGCTTTTTGCCAAGCATGGGTTTGCGCACGCGAAATTAGACACGCAGCTTCGTGAAAAGAAGTTTGTAAAAAAATATCAGGCATTAGTCAGTGGAATGCTTTCAAATTTATCGGCACATGGACATATCGATTTGCCGATTGCCCGAGATTATTCTTCGCTACTGAAGCGAATGGTCTCTGATGAAGGACGTTCTGCACAGACGGAGTACTGGATAGAGAAGCGACTAGCAGAAATCGCGTTAGTTGATATCCAGTTGCATACAGGAAGGACACATCAAATAAGAGTTCATTTTTCCGCCATTGGCTGTGCACTGCTCGGTGATGATATGTATAGCGGACGAATGGATCTGGGAATAAAAAGACAAGCCCTTCATTGTTATGATCTGCGTTTTTACCACCCATTTACAGAAGAGCTGCTGGAGTTCAAGCAGCCTTTAGCCGCAGACATGGAGGCAGTTGTGAGACGGTTTGAAGAATAAGGCGAGGTGAGATTGGTTTGGATGAAAATCAAGAATTAGAGGAAAGATTTGCCCAGTTGACTCAAGATTTAAGGGAAAATAATATTCAGGCATTCAGAAACAGTTTTTTAGAGATGCATATCTATGAGCAGGGGCAGTTCTACCAATCTCTTACAGAAGAGAACAGGCAGCTGATCTATTCCTATCTGTCGCCTAAAGAATTAGCGGATATGTTCGATGTGATTGAAGAAGACAACGAACATATGAAAGAATATCTGGATGAGATGCGTCCTAGCTATGCAGCGGATATGCTTTCTGAGATGTATACAGATAATGCTGTCGATTTGCTTAATACGTTAGATAAAAAGCAAATTGCTAAATATTTAAGTTTGATGTCTGCAGACGATGCCAGTGAGATCAAGGAATTGCTCCATTACGAAGACGAAACAGCTGGTGCAATCATGACTACTGAATTTGTTTCGATCGTAGCAAATCAAACCGTTCGCTCTGCGATGTATGTGTTGAAGAATGAAGCAGATGTTGCTGAAACAATCTATTACATCTATGTCGTTAATCAAGAAGGTCAACTAGTGGGGGTTATTTCTCTACGCGACCTAATCGTGAATGATGATGATGCTATGATTTCTGATCTGATGAGCGAGCGGGTGCTTTCAGTTCATGTAGGCGACGACCAAGAAGATGTGGCACAAACATTCAGGGATTATGACTTCTTAGCTCTTCCTGTCACCGATTATGATGATCATTTGTTGGGAATCGTCACAGTTGATGACATCATTGACGTTATTGATGATGAAGCTGCCAGCGATTATTCAGGACTTGCCGGGGTCAATGTGGAAGAAATCAATGAAAATCCAGTAAAGGCAGCATCTCGACGTTTGCCTTGGCTAATCACTCTGTTGTTTTTAGGTATGTCTACTGCTTCTTTAATCAGTCATTATGAAGACTTGGTAAGTGAAGCGAGCATTTTAGCGGTCTTCATTTCGCTGATCACAGGAACAGCTGGTAATGCTGGAACCCAGTCGCTGGCTGTGGCTGTCCGTCGACTTGCAATCTCTGATGACAAAGATCACGGGTTTGTCCGACTTGTTTTGGCTGAAGTCTTGACCGGCGTCGTAACAGGAGCTGTTACAGGGATTACGATTTTTCTGATCGTGGGCTTTTGGAAACATAATTTTATCTTAGGGTTTGTGATAGGGATGGCCATGTTGTTTGCGATAACAGTGGCGAATCTTGCAGGTAGTTTGATTCCGATGCTGATGGATCGTCTAGGATTTGATCCAGCGGTAGCAAGCGGTCCATTTATCACGACCTTGAGTGATTTGACAAGTGTACTGATTTATTTCAATATTGCCTCTTTATTTATGGGGTATTTTATGTAAAAAGCAAAAACATTGGCAACAAGTATACTGCTTGTTGCCAATGTTTTTTTGTTTATAAGATTATGGCTGAAGTTCAACGATTTTAGTTCCGTGGACTTCACTCACGTTTAATTCTTTAGCTACATGTGCTGCATTCGCTGCTGTTACGCCACCACCGGGCAAAATGATCAAACGGCCATCTGCATAGTCAATCAATTCTTTGAGCCGTGGGAAATGTTCTTCAATCGTTTGATCAGCAGGGCCTCCATGCGTCAAGATACGGTCAACACCGTGCGCTGCTAGCCAATCGATTGCTTCAAATTGCCGTTCTTCAGGAATACTGTCAAAAGCCATATGGAAGGTGATCTGTACGCCTTCTGCGGTTTCGATCAATAGTTCCAATGCTTCTTCGTCTAGCCATCCTGAGGGAGTAAGACAACCAAAAACTACGCCATCCGTCCCTAATTTCTTTGCTTCAATCAAATCAGTATGCATAATTTTCAATTCGATATCGTTATAGACAAAATCGCCCCCTCTAGGACGGATAATCGTCATTACAGGGATATTTTTTTCCCCTGCGTAAGTTAATGTTTCTTCGATCACACCAGTACTTGGGGTCGTTCCGCCGACCGCTAAGTTGTCACATAATTCGATTCGGTTAGCTCCTCTGGCAACTGCCAGAGGAATAGATGTGTAGTTTTCAGCACAAAATTCTTTGATCATCTGATCTTCTCCTTTGTCTTTCACTTTCTTGTAGGCATTGTATCATATTTTTACCAGTTGCCAAAGTGAGCATCTAACGGTAAGATAAAACAGAAATGAGGGGGAACTATGTTAAAAAAAATTGACCGAGGACGCCAGTTTTTGGCAGAAAAACATCAGCTGTTCCGCTGTCCAGTTTGCCAAGAAGAGGTAGAAAAGTCTGATAATGGCTTGATATGCAAAAATAATCACCGTTTTGATCTGTCCAAAAAAGGAACACTTTACTTTTTATCCCACGGGGTTAAAACAGAATATGATCAAGAAATGTTCGTTCCAAGGCGTAGAATGATCCAATCAGGCATGTATCAGCCTGTTATTGAGACTATCGCACAGCATCTGCCTAATGAAGCCTCGCTATTAGATGTCGGCTGTGGAGAAGGAAGCTTCTTGAATGAACTTTCAAAATTGAAAAAGATTCAAACTGCTGTTGGATTTGATATTTCAAAAGAAGGGGTCTATGCAGCTACGGAACAATCTGTCGAGGCATTTTGGTGTGTAGCGGATTTGACCAATTTGCCATTTGCTGATCAGACATTTAACACGATCTTAAATATCTTTTCGCCTTCTCATTACCAAGAATTTCAACGTGTACTGTCAGAAGATGGAGAGGTGCTGAAGGTAGTGCCGCAAGAAAATTATTTAAAAGAACTGCGTCAGGCTTTTTATCCGAATCAACCTGAAAAACAAAGCTATTCCAATGATCGTGTAGTCGCAAAGTTTACTGAATCGATGAAACTAACTGAACGTCAGCGTGTGACCTATGAATTTGAGATACCAGAAGAAAATCGAAAAGATCTTTTAGCAATGTCGCCCTTAGAGTGGCAAGTGGAGGAGGAAATCAAAGCAGACTTGTACAAGAATCCTTTGAATAAGATTACAATTGACATAGAATTATTAAAAGGAACTAAGAGAAAACGGTTTTCTAGTAGTTTTTAAAGAGTAGAGGTTGCAAAAGTAAGTTGAGGGTGTTATAGTAGCAACAAGTTGTTTTTTCATTGGTTTTTATCAGGTTCCTGTTCTGATAAAAGTTAGTGAGAAGAGCTTCACTAACGTAACGACTCGCAGTGACTGACACCGAGTTGATACGTTTTTTTTTATGCAAAAATCAAATTGTCAGAAAATAGAAACGAACATAAATATGAGAGGAATGGTCCTGATGAATCATATCGTTTTATTCGAACCGTTAATACCTGCAAACACCGGAAATATTGCCCGTACGTGTGCGGCCACGAATACGCCGCTTCATTTAATTGAGCCCCTAGGTTTTTCAACGGATGACAAACATCTGAAACGAGCAGGGTTAGATTATTGGAATGATGTAAATATTACTTATCACAGTGATTTAGAAGCTTTTTTAGCATTTTTAGGTGATCGTAAACTACACTTGATCTCAAAATTTGCCCATAAGGTATACAGTGAAGAAAATTTTGCTGATGGAGAAGAGCACTTCTTTTTATTTGGAAAGGAAACAACTGGCTTGCCAGAAACGTTTATGCGCGAAAACGAGGAAAAGTGTTTGCGCATCCCTATGAATGATGAGCATGTTCGTTCATTGAATTTATCGAATACAGCTGCAATGATTGTGTACGAAGCACTTCGTCAGCAAGGATTCCCTAATTTAGAATTAACGCACCATTATGAAAATGACAAGCTGGATTAGACAGTTTATTATAGAGTAAAATAAAAGAAAGACAGGAGTTTGCTGCGTATGGAACTATATTTTACCCGACATGGGAAGACACAATGGAATCAGGAAAGACGTTTTCAAGGGAGCAATGGCGATTCTCCGCTTTTGCCTCAAAGTTATGAAGAAATCAAAGCATTTGGGAAAAAAGTAAAATATGTTCCTTTTAAAGCAATTTATTCCAGTACAGCAAAACGAGCACGCGATACAGCAGAAGGTATCAATAAAGAGCTTGCTCGTCCGGTAGAGATTTTTTATACAGATAAACTGCGAGAACTAGGGCTAGGTACTTTAGAAGGACAATCAATCGATGAAATGTATCAGAAATACCCAGATAATCTGCCGAATTTGCGTAATCACTTAGATCTATATGATCCTTCTCCTTTTCATGGAGAAACGATTGAATCAGCAATCACACGTATTGAAACTGTTGTAGCGGATGCGGTTGCTCAACATAAAAACGGACCTCTTTTATTCGTAGGTCATGGGGCCTCATTAACTGCTGCCATTCAATGGATGACAGGGAAAGAGCTAAGTGAGTTGCGGGAAATGGGCGGTTTGTTCAATAGCAGCCTGACGATTTTAGAGACTGAAGAGCCTTGCAAATTATTGTCGTATGAACTGAAGGTATGGAACCAAACAGATTTTTTAGGAACTGAAACAGCACCAGAACCTTTACTATAGAAGAAGGAGGCGGCTTCCGATGCAGCCAGAAGAAATGCCTTATTTCGTTGGTACAGTTGCCGCGATTTTTTTTCAAAATCCTAGTAATTTTTACAAAGTGCTTTTGGTACACATCAGCGAAACCACAGCTGATTACCGTGAAAAAGAGATTGTAGTTACCGGAAGCTTTGGCGATATCCAAGAAAATGAGACCTATCGTTTTTATGGAGAACTAGTGGATCACCCTAAATACGGAAGACAGCTTAAAGTCGAAAGATATGAGCAAGAAAAACCAACAACTGCGAATGGGATCGTAGCTTATCTTTCCAGCGAAAAATTCCCTGGAATCGGTAAGAAAACAGCAGAGAAAATCGTCGAGTTGCTGGGAGAAGATGCTATCGAAAAAATCATTGCTGATCCTTCGGTATTAAAACAAATCGCTGGTTTAACGAAGCCAAAAAGAGAAATGCTTGCTGAGACCATTCGTCTAAATCACGGGATGGACCAAGTAATCATGGGATTGAATCGTTATGGATTCGGTAGTCAGTTAGCCTTCAGTATTTATCAGACCTATAAGAACGAGTCTTTGGATATCATCGAAGAAAATCCGTATCAGCTAGTCGAAGACATAGAAGGAATCGGGTTCAAACGTGCAGATAATCTAGCCGAACAAATCGGTATTGCAGCAGATTCACCTAGAAGAATCCGAGCAGCCATCTTGCATCAGATTTTTCAGCATGCTGTTCAAACAGGAGATACATACGTACCGGCGGAAACATTGCTTCAGCAAACCATCCGTATTTTAGAAACAAGTCGTCCAATCGAAATTCTGCCTGATCAGGTTGCTACTGTGATTATCCAGCTTGTTGAAGAAGGAAAAATCCAACAAGAAGAAACGAATCTTTACGAAAACAGTTTGTATTTTTCTGAATGGGGAATCGGCAATTCCATCCAGCGTCTGCTCAGCCGTAAAAAAGAAATCCATTATCCTGAAAAAGAAGTGCAGAAAAATATTCGGCGTATCGAAAAAATATTCGGTATACAGTATGGACCCTCGCAAGAACAAGCAATCGCTGAAGCCATCCGTTCTCCTCTATTTATTTTAACAGGAGGACCAGGTACGGGGAAAACTACTGTGATCAATGGGATCGTCAATCTTTTTGCAGAGTTGAATGGTCTGGAATTGGATCCGTCAAAATATACCCAAGAAATTTTTCCTATTCTGCTTGCAGCACCCACTGGCCGGGCAGCTAAACGAATGAACGAGACAACAGGTCTGCCTGCCAGTACAATCCATCGTTTACTTGGGCTGAATGGACGGGAAAAAACACCTTCAGTCAGCACGAAAGAATTAGAAGGCGGACTTTTGATCGTTGATGAGATGTCTATGGTCGATACATGGCTGGCTAACACATTATTCAAAGCGATTCCGACGAATATGCAGGTTATCCTAGTAGGAGATAAAGATCAGCTTCCTTCTGTCGGTCCTGGACAAGTGTTACATGACCTTTTGGAAATCGAACAAATTCCTAAAATGGAACTCAATCAGATTTATCGACAAGGTGATGGTTCTAGTATTATTCCTCTTGCCCATGAAATCAAAGAAGGACGTCTACCAAAAGATTTCACAAAGAATCAAAAAGATCGTTCCTATTTCCGGAGCGACGCGTATCAAATTGAACCCTTGATTTCTAAAATTGTGGAAAAAGCGAAAAATAAGGGATTCCGTGCACAAGATATCCAAGTATTAGCACCAATGTATCGGGGACCAGCAGGGATCGATGCGTTAAATAAAATGATGCAGGAGATATTCAATCCAGGGAGACCTGGGAAAAAGGAAGTGCATTGGAACGACACCGTTTATCGGATAGGAGACAAAGTACTCCAGTTAGTCAATACTCCCGAATTGAATGTATTCAATGGGGATATGGGAGAAATCACGGGGATTATCTTGGCAAAAGATTCGGAAGATAAAGTGGATGAATTAGTTATCCAGTTTGATGCAAATGAGGTCACTTATAAAAGAAACGAGTGGAATAAAATTACTCTTTCTTATTGTTGCTCGATCCATAAATCACAGGGCAGTGAATTCAAAATGGTCATTTTGCCCATGGTCCATCAATATCAGCGTATGCTTCAGCGTAATCTACTCTACACGGCGGTTACTCGGAGTAAGGAACTGTTGATTTTGTTAGGGGAAGAGCAAGCGTATGCCACTTGTGTAGCGAATGAATCGGCAAGCCGAATGACTACGTTGAAATCAAGAATCATCGATAATGAAAAAATGACTATCACTCTGCGGACAAAACTAGCAGCTTATGAAGATTCTTTGATTGGAAATGATCCATTTGAAGATGGGACCTATACGAAAGAGTCGCAGGACATAAAAGAAAAGTTACCTATAAAAGACGACAGTGGAACGAATGAATCGAAAAACCAAGTAATGGAAACAGTAGAACCAGATCTGTTTTCTTCATCGGTTGTGGAAGAAAAGAAAGAAGAGATAGAACCTGCTGTTCCTAAGGAGTTCGTTCTTACTGCAGAAGCGATTAATCAGAAATTAGTAGATCCAATGATTGGTATGGAAAACATTACACCGTATACATTATAAAAGAATCTGACGATACGTATGCGCTATTTATTGGCAATATTGATCACTTAAAAAGCGGATGTGACACGACGTGTGCCTCATCCGCTTTTTGAAATTATTCTTGGTGACTTGGAGTGAAATTGTAGGTTCATGCCGTCTTGGTAAACGGTGTTCAAAAGACAGTTTCTCGGTATGAAGTCAAATTTTTGCAAAAATGTGAACAGCCATTTCCACAAAATTTTTCTACATACTCGAAACTACTTGAAAAATAACTGATTTTTTGTAGAAAACTGCAGATCAAAAGGACGAGGAGCGACATCTTCTCCATCTTCTTGACCATATTGCGGCGTTGTTGAAACGATTCGTAATCTGTTTGTTGTGTAGTGATGGAAATATTTCGATTTCAATTGTTTTTTCTGCATAAGTAAAAGGATAAGCCATATGATTTTAAAAATATTGATTCGTTCGACCACGACAAAATCAATGACTGGTTTAGACGCATCTGCAGTTGGAGCAATTGCGATTCCTCCTCCAAAAAAAGGATGCTTCGTTGCTGTACATAAAAATGCATTTGAAAAACTTAACTGCTTTCCTCCTGCATCCACTAGAATTGGAAATCCTTTTTGAGTAAATAAAGTCCGGAGAATAGAGAACAAGTACGAAAAAGAACCTAAGTTGTATTTGTTCAATCGCTCTTTTGTAGAAGAATGATTTGTCGCATGGACGATAGCCGCATCTAATCCAATACCGAAATTATTAACAGCTATTCCTTTTTTTTCACTTATTTTTTCTTCATAAGCCATTATATGGACTTTATCTGGTGATTGAGCTGCTAAAATCAGCTGAAGTGCTTTTTTAGGATTCTTTGAAAGTCCCGCTCCTCGAGCAAAATCATTTCCAGAGCCTGCTGGAATATAAGCGACAGGAAATTCAACTTCCATCTGATAGAAAGTATCAAGTACCTGATGCAAGGTACCGTCTCCTCCTACGATGATCAAAAGAGGGAAAGTTTCGATTGTTTCCTGTTCTTCTGTCCAAGGTACTAATGTTTCTTTTGCCAGAATTTCAGCAATCTCCGCATCATGTCCTTTGTATTCACTGTAATGAAGGGTATAGTCGACATGTTTATTTTTTAATACTGGCAAGATTTTTTCTGCTACTTTATGGCCGTTTCCACTGCCTGCCGATGGATTGATCAATAAATGATAATGGAATTTCATATTTTCCTCCTGCTATTCAATACAACAAGATATTTTAATCATCCTGTTTGCTGGTTAACCAATAATTAGCAAGCTTTTTCTATTTTTGGAATGAAAGAAACTTGTTTTTTACAAAAAAACACCTGTTACAAAATTAATTCTTGGTTATTATAGCAGAAGACTAGGAGAATGAAAAAGGTCTGAAGACCGAAAAACACAAAAAAGCCTAGCAAGCGCATCATCCATTACTTACGTAAGGAGAAGTTCCAAGGTTCGGTATGTCCACTTAGATCTTCAGCTACTTGCTAGACTATTCTCTAGTAAGAGGTTGCTCAAATTCCCACATCCTTTTTTATTTATTTAAGTTTCACAACAATTCTTTTCGTGCAGAACCTATTTCGTCTGCTTTACTGGGAATTCTTATGACCCCTTACACTTATCTTATACCATATTTTGAGACTTTTAGCAAGCGTTTACATTTTTGTTTATTTACTTTTTTCAAAAGTAGATAAGACAGATTGAAATAAATGAAAAGTCTGTTATAATTATTGTTTGTTTCACATAATCGCGGTTCATCAACCATCCCGCGTTAAAAAAACTAGGAGAAACGAGGAGAGAAAATGCAAAAAACGAAAAGCAGACAACGGTTGTCCGTAATCGTTGTAAATGGTATCATCATGGCTCTTTATCTAGCGCTAACTATTTTAGTTGCGCCTGTATCCTCAGGGCCGATCCAGTTTCGTATTTCAGAAAGTTTGAATCATTTAGTTGTCTTTAACCGTAAATTACTTTGGGGAGTTTTGGGCGGGGTCATCGTCTATAATGCTTTCTTTGGATTTGGTATCATGGATGTGGTTTTTGGCGGTGGCCAAACATTGCTTTCTTTAGGTCTGACAGCTTTATTGCAAAACAAAGTGACAAATGTAAAGATGCGTTTAGTATTGAACACGATCTTCTTTACTATCAGCATGGGATTGATTGCTTATATGCTAGTTCCGACAGGTGGCCAAGCATTTTGGACAACCTATGGTACACTTGCATTAAGCGAGTTCATCATCATGGCTGTTTCAGCACCACTGATGTATTATTTAGATCGTTCGCTTGATTTTGAAAAGCGTATCTAATTGTAAAAAAACGACAAAAGAAAGCAGCTGAGCTGTACTTCTTTTGTCGTTTTTATTATGCTTCTTGGTTTTGCAAATTTTCGATTTCTACCACTTTATAATTCTTTTTCTCTAAGTGGTTGACGATCGTTTCACATACTTTCGGTTCAGTGTTTGCCGGCAGCGTAATCAACGTACGTCGGATGTATTCGTCTTTTTCGATATCAAGAGTAATGCAGCTGGCAATGCTACTGTGTTTTGAAATGATTTTTGCGATAGCAGCCAGATCTCCTTGCTTTCCTGTAGAAGCAATTGTCAGCACATAGCTTCCTTGTTCTACGCTCCAAGATTGAGAGAGCATATTAAGTAATGTGCTATGTGTCAAAATACCATAAAAATGATTTTCACTGTCAAGGACAGCAATGTAAGGAAGCTCTTTGATCGTAAAGAATACTTTGAAGAAAGAAGTATCCAGATAAATGAACTTTGTGGCATTTTTCAAAAGATGAGTGACAGGAAGCGTCATATCACCGCCGTTTGCTTTATGACGATAGATGTGCATTTTGTAAATATTTCCACGGAAAATATTACCTGAAGAATCTAAGATCGGCACACAACGGTATCCGGAAGTTTCTAAAATTTTTAATGCTTCTTCTAATGTACTAGTCTCTGTAACGGTTGTCAGATCTTTTTTCTTATATACAAGTGTTTTTAATAGCATCGCTATACCTCCAATTGTCTCATTTTAGCTTAATTTCAAATTAATCATATCATAATTTTATCTAAAACAATAGATAGTTTATTTCACAAATTGACAAGTAAAAAGTTACGTGATACTGTTATTAAGTATAAGTCTGATTCTCAGCAAGGGGGCAGAAGTAAATGGCAAAGAAAAAAGCAGCACTCGCTTGTTCCGTTTGTGGGTCTCGTAACTACACAAAATCAGTCAGTGAAGGAAAAAGCGGCGAACGTTTAGAAATCAACAAATTTTGTAAATATTGTAATCAATATACATTACATAAAGAAACGAAATAAACAGCAGCAAAGGAGGATGTCTCATGAAATTTCTAAAAAGCGTAAAAGATGAAATCAAACAAGTAACTTGGCCAAGCAGAAAACAACTTCGTAAAGATACGTTGGTAGTTATCGAAACTTCTATTCTTTTCGGGTTGATGTTTTACGTAATGGATACAGCAATCCAAAGTTTATTTGGCTGGATCTTAAAATAACTCGCTAGCCACAACGTGCTTTTAGTGCTATAATGAAACGAAAGAAAAACTTCGGGTGTACTGAGGTTTTTTTATTTTACAATGAAATGAGGAGCCTTCAATGGAATCTTTTGAAAAAAACTGGTATGTCTTGCATACATATTCAGGATATGAAAACAAAGTAAAAGCAAATATCGAATCTCGTGCGCAAAGTATGAAAATGGCCGACTTTATTTTCCGTGTCGTTGTTCCTGAAGAAAAAGAAACAGAAGTCAAAAATGGGAAAGAAAAAGAAATCGTTCATAAAACATTTCCAGGATATGTTCTTGTTGAAATGATCATGACAGACGCTTCCTGGTATGTTGTCCGTAACACACCAGGCGTGACAGGATTCGTTGGTTCACACGGAGCTGGAAGCAAACCAGCACCACTACTTCCAGAAGAAGTCAATCATATCTTGCGTTCTATCGGAATGAGTCTACGACAAAATGATCTAGAAGTAGAAGTTGGCGAAGTTGTGAAAATCATCGAAGGCGCATTTGCTGGATTAGAAGGACAAGTAACAGAAGTTGACGGAGAAAAAGAAAAATTGAAAGTCAACATCGATATGTTTGGTCGTGAAACAAGTACAGAACTTGATTTCGATCAAGTAGATAAAATCGATTAATAAAGAGACTTGAAATGTCGATCATACGATTGACCTTTCAAGTCTTTCTTTTTTCTATATGGAAAGGAAGAGGCGAATGACAAATCGAATCAAAAATGTATGCAAACATGCGGCTACAGCAGCTTTAGTGCTTATCAGCTTGTTTGCGATAAGTGGTTGCCAGACGACGAAGACGAAGACTACTGTAGTTTCTGATAAAGAAAAAACGGTAGAATCCAGTAAAGTGATAGAAAAAACCACTATTCCAACACTTTTTTTCCATGGCTACAGCGGGACAGAAAATTCCTTTAAAGGGATGTTGCAACGTTTGGAAAAAAATCAAAAAGCAGTAAAAGAATTAGTTTTAATAGTAGGAGCAGATGGACAAATACAAGCAGAAGGGGACTTGTCTGGAAAAGCAGACAACCCGATGGTCCAAGTATTGTTTGAAGATAATAAAAACAACGAGTGGAACCAAGCAGAATGGATCAAATCTTGTCTTTTGTATCTGAAAGAAAACGAGGGCATAGACAAAGTCAACATAGTGGGGCATTCCATGGGAGGAGTTAGTGCATTACGCTATTTAGGAACATATGGACAGGATACGTCATTGCCGCAAGTTCAGACATTTACGGCAATTGGTGCACCTTTTAATGATTTTGTCGATGACAGTGGGCAATCTCTGACAGAGGAGTTAGCAAAGGGGCCTGCTGTTGTTTCTAGCCGCTATCAAGATTATCAGCAAATGATCGGAAATATGCCTACAACTACTCGATTTTTCCTGATTGCCGGACAATTAGATGAAGCAGACTTGAGTGATGGGACAGTACCGTTAAACAGTGCATTAGCTGTCTATGCGTTGTTGAAACAACACGGAAATGAAGTAGAAGAAAAAATAGTAAAAGGCGAAAATGCCGCTCATAGTATGCTTCATGAAAACCAAGAAGTAGATCAGCTTGTTAGTCGATTTGTTTGGAACGAATAGCAAGAAAAGGATCCGAGAGTAAAAATTTGCTTACTTTTTGTAAGGATAGTATGATTTATATGTAATCAAGAAGATGAAAGAAGGATCTACTATGACTTATCATACAAGTAATGAAGAACATCCAATCGATATTGTAAACATTGCCTCACTAGAAGGTCGTGTAAAAGAGCGCATGGAAGCAGGAGCTTTTGGCTATATTCGCGGTGGTTCTGAAGATGAGTGGACGATGAAAGAAAATACGACTTCTTTTAATACAAAAAAAATCATGCCACGGATATTACGCGGAATCGACTCAGCAGATTTGCATACATCAGTTTTTGGAATTGAATTAGACACACCGATTATCCAAGCGCCATCAGCGGCCCAAGGATTGGCACATGAAAAAGGGGAAGCTGATACAGCTAAAGGGGTAGCTGCTGCTGGATCAATCTTTTCCATCAGCACTTATGCAAATACGACAATCAAAGATGCAGCAGATGCAGCGCCAGGCGCACCGCAGTTTTTCCAATTATATATGAGTAAAGACGATGGATTCAATGAGTTCATTTTGAAAAAAGCAGTAGAAGCAGGGGCTAAAGCCATTATTTTAACGGCAGATTCAACGCTCGGTGGTTACCGTGAAGAAGATGTGATCAATCAATTCCAATTTCCATTACCAATGCCTAATTTAGCTGCTTATAGCGAACAAAGTGCAAGTGGGAATGGCGAAGGAAAAGGAATTGCAGAAATTTATGCAGCCGCAAAACAAGGCTTGACACCAGATGACATCAAAACAATCAAAGAAATCACCAATCTTCCAGTCATCGTAAAAGGAATACAATCGCCAGAAGATGCAGTAATCGCTATCTCTGCAGGGGCAGATGGTATCTGGGTATCTAATCATGGGGGTCGACAATTAGACGGAGGTCCTGCTTCCTTTGAAGTATTGCCAAAAATTGCCGAAGTAGTCAATAAACGTGTGCCAGTGATTTTCGACTCTGGCGTCCGTCGAGGAGAACATGTCTTTAAAGCTTTGGCAAGTGGTGCTGACTTAGTTGCGATTGGTCGACCAGTGATTTATGGATTGAATCTAGGTGGGGCAGAAGGAGTAACTTCTGTTTTTGAACATCTGAACAAAGAATTGTCGATCACGATGCAACTTGCAGGAACAAAAACGATTGATGAAGTAAAAAATACGAAATTGATGGATTAATAAAAAAACGAAGAGAGGCCTAACTGTGCGTCTCTTCGTTTTTTTGTGATGGAAATAACTAATCTCTTAATACTCGAAACTAAGCAGCTTTTTTACGACCTCTTATTTAAAATCTCTTCCGTAAGTCGCTTAGCAGTTGGCGTAACAGCTAAGCCGCCTTCTGCTGTCTCTTTGAAAATCGATGGCATTTGACGTCCGACTTGATACATCGCAGCAACGACTTCATCCGGTGGAATGACACTTTCGATACCCGCTAATGCCATATCAGCAGAGATGAAAGCTTGAGAAGACCCTAAAGCATTACGTTTGACACAAGGTACTTCAACTAAACCTGCAACAGGATCACAAATCAGTCCCATCATATTTTTCAATGTGATGGCTACTGCTTGAGCTGCTTGATGAGGAGTTCCGTTTTTTGCGCAAACCAAAGCTGCCGCTGCCATTGCACTTGCAGAACCAACTTCTGCTTGACAACCCCCTTCTGCGCCACTAATAGAAGCGTTGTTCGCGATTACTAACCCGAAAGCGCCAGCAGTAAACAAAAATTCCAATTGTTGTTCATGTGACAAACCAAGCCGATCTCGGACAGCCATTAACACACCAGGAACAACCCCCGCACTGCCAGCAGTCGGTGTAGCACAAATCAATCCCATTTTTGCATTGACTTCGTTAACAGCTACAGCGTTGCGTACAGCCTTTAAGATCGTTTCTCCGCTCAAAAAATCTGCCTCGTTCAAATAATCATCTAATTTTTTTGCATCGCCACCGGTAATCCCTGTGACGGAGGTGACACCTTCTTTTCCCTCGTTGATTGATTGTTCCATTACTGAAAGATTTTTTTCCATAATCGCAATGATCTGACTACGGGAACGACCGCTCATTTCCATTTCAACTGCAATCATCAATTCTGCTACACTTGAATAAGCTTTCGCTTGGTCTACTAATTCTTCAATCGATAAAAACATTTTTTCAGCTCCTTAATCGAAATAGTTTACGCTGTCGATATTTGGCAGCTGTTTGAGTCTTCTTACTGTTTCTTCAACTTGAGGATTATCTACTTCAATGATCATGATGGCACTTTCGCCTTTTGATTCCCGTGTCACTGTCATAGTACCGATATTCGTATTGGTTTCAGAAAGTATACCAGTCACTTTAGCGATCATCCCTGGAACATCCTGGTGGACAACGATCAAGGTAGGTGTTCCCATGCTTAAAGAAATTTTGAATCCATTCAATTCAGAAATCTGGATATTGCCACCGCCAATCGAAATGCCAGTAACTGAAAGCTTTCGTGTTCCTTTTTTTAGAAGCATCTTTACAGAGTTTGGATGTTCGGCTTTTTCACTCTTAGGAACAAACAAGACTTCCATGCCAGCTTCATATGCCAATTTCAAAGAATCAGCTAAACGTTCATCATCAGGTTCCATTCCTAATAGACCGCCAACTAATGCAATGTCTGTTCCGTGCCCCCGATAGGTTTTTGCAAATGATTCATATAGATAAATATCTACAGAATCAGGTTGCTCGCCAAATATACTGCGTACGATCTTCCCAATTCTAGCTGCTCCAGCTGTGTGGGAGCTACTTGGACCAATCATCACAGGTCCAATAATATCAAAGACACTTCTATACCTTAAATCTTTCATTTTCTCCACCTCATTTTATTATGTAGGAATCTTTGTACAAGGGTCTAAAAAACCGCGTTATTGTTTGTTTTCATCTGTTGAACCATGCTAGCGCAAGTGTAACATAAAAGAAGAAATGGGAACGAAAAATTGTTGTTTTTTTAGAATAAATTTAGCGTTTATTCAAGCAAAATGTAAAAATAGCAGAAAAAAATCTTGAAAAAACAAATAAATTTGCTATACTGTACCAGTGTGCATTGTTTTGCACATTATTTGTCTGGATTTTTTCAGATCAGATAAAACGTGGGAGGAGAAATATGCATCTCCAATTAACCACATCACGGACTTAAGGAGGTATGTCTCGTGGCAAAGAAAGTAGAAAAAATCGTTAAATTGCAAATTCCTGCAGGGAAAGCAACTCCAGCTCCACCAGTAGGTCCTGCACTAGGTCAAGCGGGTATCAATATCATGGGATTCACAAAAGAATTCAACGCTCGTACAGCTGATCAAGCAGGTTTGATCATTCCGGTTGTTATTTCTGTATACGAAGACCGTTCATTCACATTCGTTACAAAAACACCGCCAGCTGCTGTTCTATTGAAAAAAGCAGCTAAAATCGAAAAAGGTTCAGGTGAACCAAACAAAAATAAAGTTGCGAAAGTTTCTAGCGATCAAGTAAGAGAAATCGCTGAATTAAAAATGGAAGACCTAAACGCAGCTAACGTTGAAGCAGCAATGCGCATGGTTGAAGGAACTGCACGAAGCATGGGGATCACTGTAGAATAATCTCTACACCCTAAGACAGCAGCTTCTCAGTTGGCTCTATATTGAAAGATATAGAACACGTGGGAGGTACAACCGTTATAACCACAATCAAGGAGGAACCAAAATGGCTAAAAAGAGCAAAAAAATGCAAGATGCATTAAAAAAAGTTGATTCAAGTAAAGTTTATCCTGTTGCCGAAGCAGTAGCTTTAGCAAAAGAAACAAACATTGCAAAATTTGATGCAACAGTTGAAGTTGCATACCGTTTGAACGTAGACCCTAAAAAAGCAGACCAACAAATCCGTGGTGCTGTTGTATTACCAAACGGAACTGGTAAAACACAAACTGTTTTAGTTTTTGCTAAAGGAGACAAAGCAAAAGAAGCTGAAGCAGCTGGTGCAGATTTCGTAGGTGACGACGACATGGTTCAAAAAATCCAAAACGGATGGTTTGACTTTGACGTAGTTGTTGCAACACCTGATATGATGGCTACTGTAGGTCGTCTAGGACGTGTATTAGGACCAAAAGGCTTAATGCCAAACCCTAAAACTGGTACAGTTACAATGGATGTAACAAAAGCAGTAAACGAAGTGAAAGCTGGTAAAGTAACTTACCGTGTAGACAAAGCTGGAAACATCCATGTACCAATCGGAAAAGTTTCATTTGATGATGAAAAATTAGTTGAAAACTTTGCAACAATCCATGATGTATTGCTAAAAGCTAAACCATCAGCAGCTAAAGGTCAATACATGAAAAATGTAACGATCACAACAACATTTGGACCTGGTATCCATGTTGACCAAGCTTCTTTCTAATCAAATATTAGAACGTTGATTGATCCAACTGAAAAATAATTCTTGACTCGACTAGTTTAGCATGCTAAGCTAGTTGAGGTTAATAATTAACTTGTACCGAAGACAGTAGGTGGCTCCAAGCCTTAATTTCCTACCGAGGACGTTTATTGAATATATTCAATAGTCCCTCTATGTCTGCGGTGGCATAGAGTTTTTTATTGTGAATCACTATGAACGAAGTGAAGAGATGATGAACAATACTGGTTGAGCAAAGCGAAAGGAGTTTCCTTTCGAGCAAAGCGAGTAGAATCACTATGAACGAAGAGAATAGATGATAAACAATACTGGTTGAGCAAAGAAACTATACAAGTGATTTGCCTTTTCAGTTCAAAAAACTCTTCCATCAAAATTCAGGAGGTGAAACTCAAAAATGAGTGAAGCAATTATCGCAAAAAAAGCAGCAATCGTTGATGAAGTAAGCGAAAAATTTACAGCAGCTGCATCAGTAGTAGTCGTTGACTACCGCGGATTAACAGTTGATGAAGTAACACGTTTACGTAAACAACTTCGTGATGCTAACGTAGAAATGAAAGTTATCAAAAACTCAATTCTTTCACGTGCAGCTAAAAAAGCTGGCCTTGAAGGCATGGACGAAGTATTCACTGGACCTACAGCCGTTGCATTCAGTAACGAAGATGTAGTTGCACCAGCGAAAATCATGGACGAATTTGCTAAAGAAGCAAAAGCATTAGAAATCAAAGGCGGTATCATCGAAGGTAAAGTATCTTCATTGGAAGAAATCACAGCATTGGCAAAATTGCCAAATCGCGAAGGACTTCTATCTATGTTGCTATCTGTACTACAAGCGCCAGTCCGCAATGTGGCTTACGCTGTCAAAGCAGTGGCAGACAAAGAAGATGGAGATGCAGCTTAATTGCCGCATAAAGTATTAAATAAAAAAGAACATTTAAACGGAGGAAATTATAATGGCATTGAACATTGAAAACATCGTTGCTGAGTTAAAAGAAGCAACTATCCTAGAACTTAACGACCTAGTTAAAGCTATTGAAGAAGAATTTGGCGTATCTGCTGCTGCTCCTGTAGCTGTAGCTGCTGCTGGTGGCGCTGCTGCTGCTGAAGAACAAACAGAATTCACTGTAGAATTAACTGCAGCTGGAGACCAAAAAGTTAAAGTTATCAAAGCAGTTCGTGAAGCAACTGGCTTAGGCTTGAAAGAAGCTAAAGCTGTAGTTGATGGCGCTCCTGCACCAGTTAAAGAAGGCGTATCTAAAGAAGAAGCTGACGAATTGAAAGCTAAACTTGAAGAAGTTGGCGCATCTGTAACTGTTAAATAATTTTTTAACTATTTGAAAGCACTGAGATCCTATCTTGGATTTCGGTGCTTTTTTGTTTTTATGTTAAACTATTATTTAATAAATATAGATTTTTTTCAGGAGGAAATATGAAAAAGAAAGAAATCCGATTGATTTTGATCACGTTGGGAATCGTTCTGATACTGATGGTGGGTTATCGGTTGTATTTAGAATACCAGACAGATATACAATTATTTTTAAACCCTAGAGCAAGTAAGGAAGAGCTGCTTGCACATATTCGTTCTCATGGTTTTTCTGCATCGCTACTCTTGATTGTGTTGACAGCGGTGATGTGTGCTGTTCCGGGTATCCCTACTTCGGTTATTGGTGTCATTGCCGGATTGAGCTTTGGTCCGTTTATTGGGGCAGGTATCAATGTTTTAGGGAATGCTTTGGGCAATATCTCCGCTGTGTTTTTGATGCACCGATTGAAATTTTTAGATAAGAAAACCGAAACGAATCATTGGGTGCAATCCATTCGGCAAATGAAACATCCAAAAATAGGCGTAATGTTAGGTTACATGATACCGGTGATCCCATCTTCTATGGTCAATTTTGCTGCAGATGCGATGAAGTTGCCTCTTCAGCAAATCGTAATGTCGATTGTGATTGGAGTCATCCCTTCATCTGTGTTGTATGCGTGTGGGGGAGAAGCTCTGTTTCACGGATATAACAAAACTGCAGTCACGTTGGTTGCAAGTGTTACTGTGCTAGTAGGGTTAGTTGTCTTCATTTATAAAGATCGCAAGAAAAAACAAGGAAAACAAAGACAAAAATAATAACTGTGGCGAATAGTTGTATTTTTCTATTTCCAATCTTTTCCATAAGTTGTAAACTAAGATAGGAAATGGGGAAATCAATGGAGAGTAAAGAAAAAACACCTTTAACAACATCGCTTATTTTATTATTATCAATCACTTGCGGCGTCGTTGTTGCCAATATGTATTACATCCAACCGATTGGAACAAAAGTAGCAGCTAGTTTATCTGTTAGCACAAGTGCAGTCGGGATATTAACAATGTTGACCCAGTTAGGCTATGCACTAGGGCTACTGTTTTTAGTTCCTTTAGGGGACGTGGTGGATCGTCCAAAATTAATTATACGAATGGCAGCGTTATCTGCTATCTCGCTGTTGGCCGCTTTTTTTGCGCCTTCGTTTGCGTTATTTGCATGCGCTTCTTTTTTAATAGGATTACTTTCGATCGTGCCGCAAATCATCATTCCTTACGGTGCGGTACTAGCGGGACCAAAAGCAAGAGGAAAAGTCATGGGAACATTGCTTAGCGGTTTACTCGTAGGGATTTTGCTTTCTCGGACGGTATCTGGTATTGTTGCCAGTCTTTTTTCTTGGCGGATGATCTATTTATTTGCTTTATGTGCCGTCGGGATTCTTACACTTCTGCTTTACTGGAAGATGCCGCGTTCTGTCCAGCAAAGTAGTACATCTGTTTCATACCTTGATTCACTCAAAAGTTTGCCGCATTTAGTTGCCTCTCAACGTTTATTAAGAGAAGCGGCAGTCAGCGGATTTTTTATGTTTGGCACATTTTCGATCTTTTGGTCTACGTTGATTTTTTATATCAGCAGTCCCGCTTACAATTGGGGGACATTTGAAGCAGGGATATTAGCGATTTTTGGGTTGTCTGGAGCAGTCGCTGCACCTATCGTGGGACGACTGGCAGATTCTTATTCTGAAAGAAAAATCGTATATATGGGACTTGTTATGCAAACAATAAGTTTTATTGCTTTATTGGTTGGCGGAAGCCATTTGGCCATTTTGCTTTTAGCTATTATTTTATTAGACGTCGGGAATCAATTTGGTCAAGTCGCTAATCAAACACGAGTACAAGGACTAGGTGAAGCAGCAAGCAACCGAAATAATACTGTATTTATGTTTATGTACTTTATTGGAGGTGCGGCTGGTTCATTGCTAGGGACGACCATGTGGCAACAGTATGGTTGGTTAGGTGTAACGGTTAGCGGACTTGTTTTCCAAGGGTGTGCGTTTTTCTTTCAAACAGTTGTTTTTAAAGGAAAGAGAAATCTCGAAAATAAAAAATAGACGAAAAGAGGTTGT
>NZ_BJLL01000007.1:0-73787 GCF_007996925.1 Enterococcus sp. NBRC 3427
GCTTCACGTTATGGTTCTTGGGAAGCTGCGAAAGCATTCTGGGAAGCAAACGGTTGGTACTAAGATTCATTATTTGAACGTTTAAACACATTCAAAATAGTAAGAGGCCATGCGAAAGAATACACCGCATGGCCTCTTTTTGAGTTGTTTTGTAACAGCAGGGCGAGTTTTTTGCTTATCTGCTACTTCTATGACTTTCTTACCGAAATCTATCTATTTTATAACTGTTTATCTTTTATAATAGCTATTTAGGATATATCATTCGTTTGTAAGTCAATCAGTTTTTTTATTTGGTCAAAGTCTTTTGTTAAGAAGAAAGTGGTCGGGACAACTAATACATGTTTGTTCTTTTTTTCTTGGAAAAAAGGTTCGACGATTTCTGGAAGCACCACTAAATCCGCTAACGCTACTTTAGTTGGATCCGTGGATACATTGTAACTTCTCGAAAAATATTCTTCAACTTCTTTTTTTAAATCTGCTAGCTCATAGTAAATTCTAGCGTACCAACCAACTTCTTTTGTGATATCCATGATGAACAAGATCCTCATCTCGTATTCTCCTATTCTATAATCGGTTCACTCATTTCGTTTGCCTCTATATCTTAGTAGTAAATTCAGATTTTATAAAAAAATACCGACGGGATCTCTCCATCGATATCTTCTCTCAGTATATAAAAAATTATGCGGCTAAGAAGATTCGAACTTCCACGAGGTCGCCCTCACTAGCGCCTGAAGCTAGCGCGTCTGCCAATTCCGCCATAGCCGCATCACATGTTCTAGTTTAGGATTACATTTGTTTTTTGTCAAGAACATATTTTTTGTTCTTTTTTATCTCTACGCGTTTCCCCTCTTGCAACCAATACAAATAGTTCATCCGAGTAACTCCATCATCTATTGAAGGGCGATAAAAAAATTCTGTTTTTTCCATAAGCTCAATTTCACTTTTCAGAAAATTGGTCACATGATGCGGGACGCTATCGATGCAAACATAGACATAGTCAACAGCACGGATTCTTTCAAATAGTGCTTTCTCCCCGTACTCATATGCGTCGATTCTTTCGACAGTTTTTACATATTTCTGCAATCCTTTTACGAATTCTTTTATTTGTTTGTTCCCGATCACAGCAATTTTGAGTGATGATGCCCACTTTTCAGCATCTATGCTCAATTGCTTTTTACTTGGCTGTTTAGATTTTTGACTTGTTCTCTTTAGATATTTGTCGCTTCTTCTTTTTGACTTATTCTGTTCAACGATAGGATAGCAGTACCTTAAATATACTGGACCGTCTACTGTTTTTTGATGTACTCGTACCGCTATGCCATCTGTTAAAAGATCTTTGCGTTTAAAGCTCTCTTCTACTATCAGTGGTCTTCTTTGCTCCGTATTGACCTCGTGGAAATAAATGCTGCCCTCTTCTATTTCTACAAAACCATAAAAAATATTTGTTTCTTGATACTGCAAATCATTCGCTTGTTGTTCAAAGATCCATTGATACCTATTGAACAGCTTGTTCAACTGATTGAACTTATAAAATGACTGGGTGTCTAACTGTTGGATCAATGCATGGATCAGATCTTGAGGAGCTGCTTGTACGAAGTTTTGTTTTTTCTTTGCTAATTGTTCTGTTTGTCGCTGGTTGACTTTAGACAACTGCTGCAGTTCTTGTTTTTTCTTCTCCATGATTTTCAGATACGTAGCATTTCTATTTGATAGCTTTTCTAATTTCTGTTTCAGTCGATCATTTCTTTTCTTTAATAAACCTGACGCTCTATGTATTCTCTCTAGATAATGTTGGATTTGGCTATTTTTTTGCAGCAAATAAATGATGATCTGGTTACGTTTTTGGAGTTCCTGAAATGCGTGGTTATCTGTATCCCAGCCCACTTCTTCTAATTTTTGATACAATTGTTCTGTTTTCCTCTGCTGTTCAATGACTTTTTGTCTCATCTCTTCTTTTTCTACTTTTGCTTGCTGTTGCTGTTGTTCGAGTTGCTGTGACAGCTCTTTGATGTGTTTCTTGTCCTCTCTTCTTTTCTTGCTCACAGTAGCTACTTGTTTTTTTGCTTTACTCAATTCTTGCTTCAATTGATTCATTTCATTGTTTAAACGAGCGACTCTGGTATCGGTAGCTATTTTACTTTGCTGCTTTTTCTTCGTTTCTTTGTTCTTCTTTTTCTCTCGATTCAGCTGTTTTTGCTGCATTTTCTCCAACAACTGTCTTCTTTCATTTTGATACTGATCATTTTTTATTTCTGCTTGTTGCCATCCTTCTGGAATTCTTTTATAACCGCTAAAGTAGTTCACGAGATCTCCTTTCTAGTGATCATAAGCAACGGACGAAAAAGCTTTAAATAACACATTTATTAAAAATTCAATTTATCTTGAACTTTCAATATCAATCAATAAGATCATTTTTTAAAACAGATAACGAGCATTCATCTATTATAAAAACAATACAATAAATAACGAAAATCTGCAATCGTTTATTTTGTTAAATTATTCTTAATACGATACATCACAAAAAAATAAAAATAAGAATGGCTATTCACCAAAATAGTGCTATAGTAGAAAAAAATATGTTTACTTAGGAAGAGGCGGATTCGATGAAATTGATCAAATTATGGGAAGCAGATCTGGAGAAAGCTTATCGGCTGCAAACTAGCTTTGGACCAAACGAGAATGGATTTATCAACAATGCTTATGGCTATACACTTGCTGAATTTTTAGATTATGTAAAAAAATGCGAAAACACTTCTTTAGGGATTGATCTTCCTGAGAATTACGTACCCGCAACCGTCTTTATTTTGGAAAATGATGGACATGAGTATGTAGGAATTTTTAATATGCGCCATAAACTGAACGAATCATTAAGAAACGGCGCTGGCCATATCGGTTACGGCATCTCCCCTGACTATCGTAAAAAAGGATATGCAACACAAGGTTTAGCATTAGTACTGCAAGAGGCAAAAAAACTCGGCATCGATGAGGCACTTTTGTCTGTAAATAAAAAAAATCTTGGCAGTCTTAAGGCACAGCAAAAAAATGGGGCCACGATTTATCGTGAAGATGAAAAAGAATACTATACGAAAATCAAATTGATGTAAAAAAGATGGATGGCAAAAGAAAAGGGATTTGAATGTCCTTTATCAATAGAACACATTTGTTTGATTAACTTCTAATATAGCAGACAAAATTTTATAAACAAAAAAACCTCTTATCTCTTTTCTTCTAGAAAGGATAAAAGGTCTTTTGTTTTTCCTATTTGCTTCTCATAGCTAGTCAGTCAAGATTCCTATCGAATCCCCAACGCAATCCGTGCATAACGGCTCATCTTATCGGTCGTCCATGCTGGATACCAGACAAGTTTTACTTCTGCTTTCGTTACTTCTGGTACTTCTTTCAATGCGTCATGGATAGATTCTGTTAAAATATCGGCTAGTGGACAGCCCATAGTTGTTAGCGTCATTTTGATGACTGTTTCTCCGTTTTCAGGATTGAATTCTATATCATAAATCAAACCTAAGTTGACAATATCGATTCCTAATTCAGGATCGATCACCATTTCCAAGGCAGCAAGAATACGTTCTTTGATCAGTTCTATTTCTTGCGCAGACCGTTCTTGGTTTGCTTCGCTCATCGTACGACACTCCTTAACACGATTTTTATTTATCATACTCTTTTTTTAACTACTTGTAAATGAGAATTTAGAAGGAAGATTCTCGTTTAAATTTATAAAATGTCCTTGTTAGATGGAATACATTAAATTCATTCTAAAATAAATCTGATTCCTCATTTTTTTTGTGAACGATTTTTTATTTCTGGCAATACACCTGTTGTTCGATACATTTTTTGTTCGTTTTCATTTGCAAATCGGCCAAATACTGAATGAGTTGGTAAAATATTGATAAATGCATCGTCGTCGATTTCATGAACGATCTGATCAAGATCATACATTTCATAGCGGGTGATGACCATCATGATCATATTTCCTTGTTTTTTTGAATAGCCACCGACAGACGGAAGCAACGTCATTCCACGTACCATCCGTTTCGCTAGTTCTTCTGTTACCTCTTCAGGTTTGACGGTCACGATCATCGCTGTTACTTTTTGATGACTCGTATGGATGGCATCAATCACTTGAGTCATTGCATAAATGGAAATAATCGTATACAAGGCACTTTCCCAGTTAAAGAAGAAGCCTGCGATGACTACAATGATCCCATTTAGAATCAGCATGTAATTTCCGACTGTTTTTCCAGTTGTTTGTGAAAGCACAAGAGAGATGATGTCCATCCCACCAGTTGTAAAGCCCATTTTTAAAGATAAGCCTACGCCAAGACCTAATAAGACACCGCCTACTAAGGCATTCATCAAAATATTATCCGTAATCTGTCCGACTGGAAGTAGCATCGTCATCACTGATACGCATACAACGTTCACAAAACTAAGGATCGTTGCTCGTTTTCCTACTTTGAGAAACCCTAATACAAACACAGGGATATTTAAAATAAAAATAAATGTTCCTGTGTCTACCTTGATATGAAACCATTCATATAAAAGCGAGGATATGATTTGAGCGATCCCATTCATCCCTGCAGAAAAGACATTGGCTGGAATCAAAAAATAATTTAAAGCGACCGCAGCGGTCAATCCGGTTATCAAAATAACCACTATTTTCTTTAATCTTTCATTTTTATGATACGCAGTCATAATTTTGCTCACAAGCACCTCTCCTCTACTTTGTTATTCCAAATGTAAGAATAACAGTTTATCTATTAAAATAAAATACTTCGAACTCAAATGAGAAGAATTTTAGCAAACAAGTAAGAATCTGCCCCATTCCTATGATAAGATAGATGTATAACGTATATCAGGAGGTTTCTTATGGCAAAAGATGCTAGCTTCGACATTGTATCAGAAGTCAATACAGAAGAAGTAAAAAATGCGATTCAGCAAACAACAAAAGAATTGACTAATCGATTTGACTTCAAGGATTCTACGGTAGAAATCAAATTAGAGAACAGCAATCTAGTTGTCTTGAGCGATGATGATTTCAAAATCGAACAGATTAAAGATGTATTATTTGGTAAGTTGATCAAAAGAAATGTGCCAATCAAAAATATCCATTTTTCCGAATCGGAACACGCGCTAGGTGGCAAAGCTCGTCAAACTGCCGAACTGGTAAACGGAATCGATCGCGAAAACGCGAAAAAAATCACTACAGCTATCAAAAATGAAAAACTGAAAGTAAAAGCACAAATCCAAGAAGATCAGATTAGAGTGACAGGTAAAAACCGTGATGATCTACAAGCTGTGATTGCTTTATTACGTAAACTTGACTTACCAATCGAGTTGCAATTCACTAACTATCGTTAATGAAAAAAACGAGGCTGACATCTGTCATCCCTCGTTTTTTTGATTTACTGCTTCTTTGGATGACCAAAAACGCTGTATTCCTTCTTCCAATTCTCCAACACTTCGTACTTCTCTTGCTGTTTGCCAATGTTGTGGGAATAAACGTCGATAAGAAAAACGAGCAAATCGTTGATCTGCCAATACCACGATTCCTTGATCCGCCATGCCACGAATCACTCGACCACCAGCTTGCAAGACTTTGTTCATTCCAGGAAGCTGATAAGCGTAAGCAAATCCAAGGTGTTCCTTCTCATCATAATATGATTTGATCAGTTCCTGCTCATGATTCATCTGCGGCAAGCCTACACCTACGATCATACTGCCGATCAATCGGTTCCCTCTCAAATCGATTCCTTCTGAAAAAATCCCACCAAGTACACAAAATCCTATCAATGTTTCATCGGGATCTGCTTGGAATTTTGCTAAAAATCGTTCGCGTTCTTCCTCATTCATGTCCGTTTCTTGGATCAGCACATTGCTGTCAGGATATTGCTGTTTGAATGCTTCCGCCGCAAGGTCTAAATATTGATAAGAAGGAAAGAAAACGAAATAATTTCCGACCTTTCCATCAGCAAAAGCATGGATCGTCTCTACTAATTCTGCCAGACTTTGTTCCCTTTTTCGATAAGTCGTCTCTAGGTAATTTGCGATGAAAACTTGCTGGTTTCCTTCTGGGAAAGGACTCGGCAGTTTGTAAGCTAGACTTTTTTGTCCGCCCAGTGTTTCCTGATAATAAGATAGGGGTGAAAAACTCGCAGAAAAAAGGATACTGCTTCTTCCTTTATCCAACGACTGCTCAAGAAACAAGCTTGGATCAATACAAAACTCTTTTACTATCAGATCGCGATACGTTTTTTCGACCGTTGTTTCATAGTGATCATCATAAAATTCACTGACCTTCAAAAAATGAAGCAAATCAAAATAATAAGGAAGCAATTGTTCTTGTGATGGATGCTCAGGAAATTCTGCTAGCCATTCTTTGATTTTTTCGCTTAATTGATAACCTGCCTTTACTAAAGATTCAGCTGGTGCTTTTTGATGATGATAATCCCAATGATCTTCTTTTGCAATTTCTCGGATCGAATCAAATTCTTTCAATAGTTTGTTGAAACGACGATGGAGTTTTTTAAATTCCTTTGGTATAGCTTCCTTACTTCGTTTCGTTTTTTCATAAGATAGTTCTGCCGAATACATCTCTCGGGAACGATTAACCAAATTATGTGCCTCATCAATCAAAAACAGATAATCCTCGTTTTTTTCATCTTCAAAAAAACGTCTTAAATAAACAGTGGGATCAAACAGATAATTGTAATCCCCAATGATCACGTCGCACCAGATACTGACATCTAATGATAGTTCGAAAGGACAAAGTGTATGCTTTCTTGCATAAGTTTCGATGACTTCTCGAGTAATCTGATTCTCATGATTCAACAGATCCCATAACCCTTCATTGATACGATTGTAATAACCATTGGCATACGGACACTGATCTGGATTACAGGTCGTCTCATCTAAAAAGCAGATCTTATCTTTAGCCGTCAAAGTGACACTTTTTACTTCAGCTCCAGTATCTTTTAAAGCTGTCATGGCATCTTCAGCTACTTGTCTAGTTATTGTTTTGGCCGTTAGATAAAAGATCTTTTCTCCCTCTTCTTCCCCTACAGCTTTCAAAGCGGGGAATAACGTAGAGATTGTTTTTCCTGTTCCGGTAGGTGCTTCTACAAACAATTTCTGTTTCGTACGGATCGTTTTATAAGCAGCTACCGCTAGTTCACGCTGGCCTTTCCTATACTCATCATGGGGGAATTTCAAAGCCATCAAAGAGGCATTGCGTACAGTGCGCCAGTTTTCTTGAAAAACAAGCCATTCTTTATAATCTTCAGTCAGTTTTTTAAAAAAAGTTTCTAACTGCTCTCTTGTCTGATGTTCGACCTTTCTCGTAATCACTTCTTCTACCGTCTGAAAGTAAGTCAATTGCAGATTTATTTCTTGTAAATCATGCTCTTGACTATAGATATAGGCGTATACCCTTGCTTGATGAAAGAAAAGTTCCACTTGTTCTGGTTCTAAATCTTCAAATCGTGGTTCGGATGTTTTGATTTCATCTATATAATAAATACCGTCTCTTTTGAAAATACCATCTGCACGGCCTTCAACGATCAGGTGATATTCATCTAATGGAACTGTTGTTTTTAAAAAGACTTCTTTTTCATAGTCTTCTCCCGCATCTTTTTGGAGCTTGCGGTGGATTCTTGCTCCTTCTAATGCAGTATGGCTACTTTTTTTACGATTGTCGATACTTCCACGTCGCAAAATAAATTCTACTAAGTGCCGCACAGATATTTTTGACTGTTTGATCATTTCCACCACCTCTTTCTCTCTAAGATTACCTGAAAAAGCCTAGTTTAGCAAAAAGAGCTCTCTTTTCAAGCATAAAAAAACACCCTGCTGATTAGGCAGGGATATAGGATATAGAATTTGGATTTTTGGATGAGTCTAATGTAACAAGGACATATTAAAATGCTATGAAAACTTACTTTCCTTCTCTTTAGAATATCCAAATACTTTTCATATAGTCTGATAATTCAGATAAGTAAAGAGAAATAAGTACCTGTTTTTGTTTCCTAGCAATGAATGCGTTATACTAATGGATGAAAGAAGTTTTGGCTATCAAGGAGGAATGCACATGCATATCGAAAGATTAAAAACAGGAATGATTGAAGAAAACTGTTATTTGGTCTACAACGAAGAAGCACTTTTGATCATTGACCCTGGAGAAGATGCGGAACAAATCAAACAAGAAATCAAAAAAACAAACCAACAACCGGTAGCGATTTTGCTTACCCATACCCACTACGATCATATCGGTGCAGTAGAACCATTACGCGCGTATTATCAAATCCCAGTTTATGTCAGCCCACTAGAGCAAAAATGGCTAGGTGATCCGATTTTGAACCTTTCTGGACTCGGACGACATGATGATATTGCTGATATTATTGTCTCACCTGCAGAATATGAATTTGAAATGAAAACTTATACTTTAGGGAACATGTCTTTTCGTGTAGTCCCTACTCCAGGGCACTCCATCGGAAGCGTTAGCTTTATTTTTGATGATTTTGTCGTTTCTGGCGACGCCCTATTTAGAGGAAGTATCGGTAGAACCGATTTGTATTCAGGGAATTTAGAACAATTACTTCACAGTATTCGGACCCAGCTGTTTGTTTTACCTGATGAATTTGCAGTCTATCCAGGACATGGTGATGCAACAACGATCGAACAGGAAAAAAGGACAAATCCTTTTTTCAATCGTTAAAAACGATTTAGGAGGAGAATAAAATGACAGAAACTACACTTTATATCGTACGGCATGGAAAAACGATGTTCAATACAATCGAACGCGTACAAGGCTGGTGTGATACGCCACTCACAAAACAAGGACAAGAAGGCATCCATTATTTAGGGCGCGGGTTAAAAGATGTCGACTTTTCTTTTGCTTATTCTAGTGACAGTGGTCGGGCGATCGAAACTGCCCGTATTATTCTAGGAGAACATTCTAAGGGAAAAGAAATCCCTTATTTTATCGAGAAACGGATCAGAGAATGGTGCTTCGGGTCTCTTGAAGGCGGCTATGACATGGAAATGTGGGGTGTGATTCCTCGCGTATTGAATTTTAAAACATATGATGAAATGTTTACCACAGAAGTTTCTTTTGAACAAATTGCCAATGCTGTATACAACTTGGATACGGCTGGATGGGCAGAAACTTATGAAACATTGCGAGATCGTGTGTGGACAGGATTTGAAGATATCGCCCATCACTGCGAAAAAAACGGCGGCGGAAATGTTTTAGTCGTATCACATGGTTTGACGATTGCCTTCTTGCTTAATCTGATCGATCCTAAACAGCCTGTTCGTGCTGGTCTTTTAAATGGCAGTGTAACAAAGGTTACTTATGCAAACGGTCGATTTTCTATCCATGGTATCAACGATACGTCTTATATCGAAAACGGGAAAGCACATAGTCGAGACTCGTTTTTATGATGGGATATTTTAATTTTTAATAGAGAATCATAAAAGGCAAAGTCTGAACGAGGGCTTTGTCTTCTTTTTTTCTCTTTGTATTCTTATCTGCTTCATTTCTCAAGTTTTTCTTAATATTAAAAAACAGATTGGGTTTATCAAAAAATAACGGTATACTATAAGATGTATCTTAATTGGGAAGGAAGGAATTTATGTTTTTTGCAAATATTATTAAAGCAGTGATTCTCGGTATTATTGAAGGAATAACGGAATGGCTGCCCATCAGTAGTACTGGTCATCTGATCCTAGCAGATGAATTCATCAAACTGGATGCCAGTTCACAATTTATGTCGATGTTCAATGTCGTTATCCAATTAGGGGCGATCTTAGCTGTCGTCGTTCTTTATTTTCACAAATTAAACCCCTTTTCTCCAAGTAAATCAACGATAGAAAAAAAAGATACTTGGACACTTTGGTTTAAAGTGATCGTTGCTTGTATACCAGCCATCATCATTGGTTTGCCTTTGGATGATTGGTTAGAAGCAAATTTCCACAAGTTCTTACCCGTTGCCATTGTTTTGATCGTTTACGGTATTGCCTTTATTATTGTCGAAAAACGTAACAAAAACAAAACACCTCGTTGGACTTCGCTGAATGACTTTACGTACCAAGCAGCTCTTCTTGTTGGGTTATTCCAAGTCTTGGCACTTGTTCCCGGAACATCCCGTTCTGGTGCAACGATCCTAGGAGCTATCTTGATTGGCGCTTCACGTTTTGTCGCTACAGAATTCTCATTTTTCTTAGGGATTCCTGTCATGTTTGGCGCAAGCGGTTTGAAGATCGTCAAATATTTAGCTGAAGGGAATTCATTCAAAATGGAAGAAACTGTTGTTCTTCTTGTAGGAACATTCGTCTCTTTTGTGGTTTCTGTCTTAGCTATTAAATTCTTATTAAGTTATTTGAAGAAAAACGACTTTACCGCTTTTGGCTGGTACCGTATTATCCTTGGTATCATTTTAATTGGTTATTGGTTTATCGCAATGTAAGAAAAACCAGAACAATTCTCTTGTATGAGAAATGTTCTGGTTTTTTATTTTATTTGATGATAATTATTATAAATAATAAAAGCCGCATCGAGCTCCATAGTCAAATGATAACCATTATCGTTCTCATTTAGCTGTTTTTATTATCAATTACATTTTTATTATGCTATCCTTGTTTTGACAAGGAGGACTGATAACGATGACTAATCAGAAAAAAGCTTTTGCAGCAACAATTGGCTGTCTTTTATTTATGATTGCCGGTTTTATTTTCGACCGATTCTCTCTCACCATCACCCCGCTTTTTTATATCAGCGCTATTATCATCGGTGGATACAAACAAACATCGGAAGGCTTGAAAGAATTGTGGAATGACCGAACACTGAATGTGGACTTATTGATGGCTTTAGCCGCTATCGGTGCCTGTTTGATTGGTAATTACTTTGAGGGAGCAATGTTGACATTCATCTTTTGTTTAAGCGGTGCATTAGAGGAATACACGACCAATAAAAGTCAAAAAGAAATTACCGCTTTGATGAATCTTCAGCCACAAAAAGCTCAGTTGCTAAAAGAAAACGGACAAATGCAAGAAGTAGATGTTTCGCAATTAAAGGTGGATGACTTGGTGTTCGTCGCTAAAGGAGCGGCTGTTCCGATCGATGGTTGTTTAGAAAGCACACAGGCAACGATCGATGAGTCTGCATTAAGCGGTGAATCTGTACCTGTAGAAAAATATTTAGGAGATGAGATGTTTGCAGGTACGCTGAATCAAGGAAATCCCATTACGATTCGAGTAACAAAAACGAGTGCCGAAACTGTCTTTGCTAAGATTATCCAATTAGTGGAAGAAGCGCAGAATACGCCAACTCAAACAGCTTCATTTATCGAACGGATCGAAAACAATTATGTAAAATTGATTTTGCTTGCTGTGCCTCTAATGATCCTTCTCCCCCACTTTTTCTTAGGTTGGAGTTGGGATGAAAGCTTTTATCGAGGAATGGTATTATTAGTCGTGGCTTCTCCTTGTGCGCTTGTCGCATCTGCTACTCCTGCTTCTCTAGCTGCTCTTTCAAATTCTGCAAAAAATGGGATTCTAATCAAAGGCGGGATCCATTTAGAGAAGCTATCTGAATTAAAAGCGATTGCCTTTGATAAAACAGGAACGCTCACTAAAGGAAAACCAGTTGTGACTGACAGCTTTTTCTTTGATGAGAAGGATTTGGCACAACAACTTCTTATTGCTATGGAACAAAAAACGACACACCCTCTTGCTCATGCGATTTTACAATATTTTGATTGCACAATACCCGAAGCAATCCAATGCCTATCAGTAGAAGAAATTACTGGTTTTGGATTACAAACTACCTATTTGGGGGCGCAATGGAAAGTTGGCAAACACGCTTATGATCCTGAGACGATGATAATCAGCAAAGAGATTGAGGAAATGATCGAACGTTTAGAAAATCAAGGAAAAACTGTAATCTATCTTTCTAAAGATCAGCAGTTAATCGCTGTTTTAGGTCTGTTGGATATTCCAAAAGCAAATGCCCAACAGGTGATTTCCTACTTTAAATCCCAAAACATCCATACAAGTATGATAACTGGCGACCATTCTGGCACAGCAAAGGCTATTGCTGAACAAGTAGGGATCGAACATTACTATGCAAGCTGTACTCCGGAAGAAAAAACACAACTAGTCAAAAAAGAAAATAAACTTTACCAAGTAAATGCGATGGTTGGTGATGGAGTCAATGATGCGCCTGCTTTAGCAGCTGCTTCATTAGGTATCGCTATGGGACAAGGAACAGACGCCGCAATGGATATCGCAGACATCGTCTTAATGAAAAATGACTTAGATAAATTCGTCTACAGTCATCGGCTATCTTTAAAAATGCGGCGGATCATCAAACAAAATATCATTTTTTCGGTTCTTGTTATTCTCTTGTTGATTGCTTCTAACTTCTTGCAATTTTTAAATCTACCTCTTGGAGTAGTAGGACACGAAGGAAGCACGATATTGGTTATTCTGAATGGCTTGCGCTTACTAAGACCTTTACCTGCTCTTTCTGATTCTTCAAAAAAATGTAAGTCTTGTCCACTATACCAAGCACGGCTGTCTTCTGCCAAATAACTGAAGTTTTTTATGATTTTGTTTATTTTATGAAAAAATCAGCGTATGAATAGATTTCGAAGGACAAATTCCTGCTTTTGCAACTTTCCAAAAAGATGTTATGATTGTTTCGAAGAAAGTGAGGAATATATTTTATGGAAAGTTGGCTTTTTTTAGGAATTATTTTACTTGTAGCAATTTTAGCTAAGAATCAAAGTCTAATGATAGCGGCAGCTTTTGTGCTGATTATGAAGCTCGTACCAGCCTCCCGTTCCTTTTTCCCTTGGCTTCAAGGCAAAGGAATCAATATTGGTGTGACGATCATCACTGCAGCTATTCTGATCCCTATCGCAACAGGAGAAATCGGTCTACGTGATTTATTAGAAGCCTTTAAATCCCCTATCGGCTGGGTAGCTGTTTTTTGCGGTGGGCTAGTGGCTGTCTTATCTTCCAAGGGCGTAGGATTGATTGCTTCTGATCCGCAAATCACTGTTGCGCTTGTTTTTGGCACGATTTTAGGTGTTGTTTTCTTAAGAGGAATCGCCGCCGGACCAGTCATTGCTTCTGGCATTACTTACTGTATCTTACAAGTATTTGCTTTAGGAAAATAGATCAAATTTTGCCTATTTTTAGGAGATTCTTAACACCCCCAATTTACTGATCCGTGATATACTGACAACGAGGTGATACAATGTTCGAAAAATTGAAGTATTTCATAGGAACAATTGGCTGGTTTCTTTTAGCGGTACTTTTGATTCTGGGCTTAGCTTATCTTTTATTTCCTGATTTGATACAAAATGTGTTAGATACTGCTTTTTGATTGACCTATTAGAATGATATAGGGGAAGCTCTTGCGATGCAGGAGCTTTTTTAAACAATGACCGAGCGAATGAGATTTCCTATTGAAATCGATGCTCTTTTTTCTTTTTGGCTCTTCTCCTCTTTTTTGTTATACTAGATTACAGTGGACAAAAGAAGGAATGATTGCATCCACTTTAACGAATATCAAAATGGAAGAAATAGTACCTGTTCTCAGGTTACTTTGGAAAGAAAGGAAGACGCTTGTGGAAACTTTTGAAGGTCTTTTAATTGATACGTATGTTTTACAAGAACAGCCAATGATGCTGACTGGAATCAACTTGCAGCTTGAGGACCGTGTGATCAATGGCCTGCTTAAAGATCGCTATTTGGCAAAGTACATCTTACGTTTGCCACTAAATAAATATGTACTGGAAGTAAGTGGCAAATGGAACCGTCGGAATCAGTTAGTCATTAAAAAAATGTTGATAAAAAATATTGATGAATACATTAAAATAATCGGTACACCAGAATAACCTTTACCGATCAAAAGTGACTGGTTATAAAATAACTGCAGTTTCTTAATAGAAAAACAAAGAACAACAGGGAATCGTATCCCTTTTCAAAAAAAACTTTGCAAACGGTTCTCTTTGTTATATAATGACTTAGTACCAAACATTCCCATTCAATCTTTGTTTAAATAGATAAATAAAAATCTAGTTTGGTTTGACGCTATTGCCTCCCACAATAGCGTCTTTTTGATTTTTTCAGCTTGATTTATCTGTTTTTACTGATAAAAAAGTTTAAATAAAAGACTGTTAAGGAAAAAAACTTGTCATGTTCATATTGCAAAGCGCGCTGCCTTTAGGTATAATAATGAATGTTGAATTATGCGGTCACACGCGTAAGAACTTAAGTTATCGGAGGTGAAACTAATGCCAAACATTGAATCTGCAATCAAACGTGTTCGTACAAGCGAAAACGCTAATGTGAAAAATTCATCTCAAACAAGCGCTATGCGTACTGCAATCAAAAAATTTGAAGATGCTGTAGCTTCAGGTGCTGACAACGTAGATGCGTTATATAAAGAAGCTGTTAAAGCTATTGATATGGCTGAATCAAAAGGTCTAATCCACAAAAACAAAGCTAACCGCGACAAATCTCGTTTAAGCAAAAAAATCGCTAAGTAAAAGAATCGGCTTCGGCCGGTTTTTTTATTTGTCAAAAAAAGACAAAAGCAATCGGTATTCCCGCATGCTTTTGTCTTCTTCTTTCTTCCTATCTATTTCTCAACAACTGCCCTGTGCGCAAAACGAAAAGTTGAAAACTTAATTCTTTTTCGATTTGTCCCGTTTTGATTTGATAATCCATTTCGACTAATTGATCAAATAACTGTACCAGCAACTGTTCATCGAATTTCCTTACTTCTTGCATGGCAAGTTTTACACGGTAGGGATGGATTTTTAATGTTTCTGCAATATTGGCCTGCTGATAGCCAATCTTTACAAGAAATTTTGTCTGTAAAAACAAACGTAATTGAGAAAGTAAAATCGCATTGATTTTAATTGTTTCCTCCCCTTGCATGACTAAATCTTCATATAAACGCAAGGCTTGTTCTGTCTTCCCTTTTAAAATATATTGGGTCATGTCAAAAATATTATGTTCCAATGTTTTAGGAACTAATTGTTCTACTTCTCGAACAGTGATCTGCTGTTGATTTTGTCCATAAAGAATTAATTTCTGTAACTCTCTCATCATTTTGGATAAATCTAAGTCGGTCAACCGCAAGAATAAATCAATGGCGTTTCGTTCCATTTTGATGGAAGAGTTCTCTAAGGTATTCATCAGATATTGACGTACTTCTTTTTCATTCAACTGTTGGACGTTGATGATGGTTGCTGTTTTTTTCAATTGTTTCGTTACTTTTTTCCGTTCATCCAACTTTTCATATGGTGCAAAAAATACTAATACAGTCGATTCTAGTGGTTCTTTCAAATAAGCTGTCAGTAAATCAGTATTTTGTTCGATCCCATTGTTTACTTTCTCACCTGTTAAAAAATATGGGTTCTCCACAAATACTAATCGTTGATCTCCGAAAAACGGCAATGTCTCTGCTTCAGCCACTACCTCCTCCAAACTTGCATTTTCCATGTCAAAACTTAAAAAATTTAAATCATCTTCGCCCTCTAATTTGATTTTTTTAACTATTTCTGCCCGAACTTGATCTTGGAGAAACTTTTCTGTTCCTAAGATCAAGTAACAAGATGCAAGTTTTTCTTTACGTATTTTTTGTAACTCTGCTTGTATACTCAAATTACTCACCACTTTCAAAATTATCCTACCATGAGAAGATGAGAATTACTAGTCTATCATTATTTCCACTAGACCATGAGGATGAAAAACTGGATGCCAGCGATAGGTGATCATTCCTTGCTGATCAGTTCGCCATGTTCTTATCTGATTTTCTTCTAGTGCCTCCAATACTTCGCTGTGAGGGTGACCATAACGATTATTTACTCCGCAGGATATAATTCCATGTTTCGCTTCAATACGGGAAAGAAAATCCGTATTACTTGATGTGCGGCTACCATGGTGACCTAATTTGACTACGTCGGCTTTCAAATTAGGATAAATAGAAAGCAGCTGTTCTTCCATCGCTTGATTCAAATCGCCTAAAAACAAAAAACGTTGATTATTATAGTCCAGCCATAAACCAACCGAATCTTCATTTCTTCCTTCTCCCTTTTCAAAAGGGGTCAATACATAAAGATCATAATAGCCTTTGATCCTGTCGCCATGTTTGACTTCAATGATTTTAGTGCCATTTTTTTGAGCTTCTGTTAAATGCCTTCGCAACGGCTCATTTCGTCCAGCACCCCAGCCAATATAAATTTTTTTGATGGTGAAATGCTGAGATAATGTGGACAATTCTCCCACATGATCCGTATCGTCGTGTGTCAAGATGAGTTTATCGATCACACTTATTCCCTGTCCTTTTAGATATGGAACGATATTCCTTTCAGCAGGAGGTCGTACGATACCTTGCGCCCACTTTTCCCTTTCAAAGTGCAACTTACCACCCGTATCAATCAAAATCGTTTCCTTTCGAAAAGGACTTTGCAAAAAGATACTGTCTCCTTGGCCAACATCGATAAAAGCGATCGTTGAAGAAAAACGTAAAAATGTCAAAGTCAATAGCAGCAAAGAAAACAGACCAACATAAAACAAGAGTTTCATCGGCTGCTCGTTCAATCTATCCATACAAATCAGCAATCCGAAAATATATACCCCTGATAGCACAAGAGGTAGACGCCCTATAACAAGAGGCGATCCTGAAAACAAATCGATTATTCGTTCAAACAAGATCAGTCCCTCTTCTATCAGCAAAATCAAGGTTCTCGGCAACCAGCGATTGAAAAGCGTGAGAAAGAACGCACTAGGAAGAAAAAGAAACTTGAATACCGGTGCAATCAGTAATGTAAAAAGACTGCCTAAAAGAGGCCACTAATAAAAATGCCATACAATCAATGGCATCGCGATCATGGTAAATAGGACATGAGAAGCCATTTTTTTCATCCAATCTCCATCAAAAGAAATCAGGATAAACAAAAAACTCATGAAAAAACTAAGCTGCCCGCCCGCATGAAAAAGAAAACGAGGATCAAATAGCAAAAGAAGCCAAAAGACAACTGCAAATAAGTCCATAGAGGAGTAACGTTTATTCAATAATTTGACTAGCAACCGCAATAAAAACAACAGACTAGCACGCAAGACAGAAATAGAACTGCCTGCAAGAGAAACATAACAGATAGTTAGCAGACTCAACGGAATGATGCTGACGTGCAGTGGCCATCCGATACGTCGAAACAAATAATACAGCCACCCTAAATAAAATTGGATGTGTAATCCCGATAGGCTGAATAGATGTAGCAAACCACTCGCCCTAAAAATTTCTTCTGATTCTCTGAAGCCTGAATCTTTATAACCCCATAATAAAGAATTGATATATACACTTGTTTTTTGCGGAAATTCAGATTGGACAAAAGAAATAAGAGCGCCTCTTTTTCTCTGGAGCCAATTTCGCCAATGATTTTGTATGGTAATTTTTTCGACCCTTTGAATTTGGAATCGACCAGAGATTCTATGGTTCCTGAAGTAAGCTTCTTGGTCAAAAGTATAAGGATTTCGCTTTTTTTCGGGAGAAATAAACTCGCCTTCAGCTGTCAATTCTATCCCCTTCCCTCGGAACCCAAGCCAAGTTTTCAACTCTGCTTCGGTGTTTACTTGATAAGAAAGCTGTATCTTCTGTTTACTCTCTGACAACCTTCCTTCCATTGTCAAAAAACTGCCATTTGCACGAATCGTATCTGTAGATAAAGTCACTTGCGCAGATGTTTCTTTTTCCTCTAAAAATGAATATTCTTGTAGCTTATAAGAAACGGATACCATTATGCTACCCACAATACAGAAGTACGCGATAAAACGTCCTTCTTTTAGCGAAAACCACAAAAAAATTCCGGCAAGAAACAAACGATAAATCCAATTGTCCGTATCATACAACAAACAAATAATCATCGACGTAACTGCCGGAAAAATCAACCGATTTCGAACATGCCTTTCTAAAACGCTAGACATGTTTTCCTGTTAATTCATTTTGAAGTTTTGAAAAATGCTGCGAGTCTAAAGCAACTTGGTGTACAGATACGCCTAATTGTTCAATCAACGCTTGAGCATACGGATCATTTCGATAGTCATGGAGATAATTGATCCCTTTAACACCAGCTTGCAGCAAAGCTTTTGTACAAGCTAAACATGGAAAATGTGTGACATAGATTTCCGAACCTTCCGTCGGGATACCGAGTTTCGCGCACTGTAGCAGCGCGTTCATCTCTGCATGGATCGTTCGCAAACAGTGTCCATCTACAACATAGCAGCCTTCATCTATGCAGTGGACATCTCCACTGACTGCTCCATTATAGCCACCAGCAATGATTCGTTTTTCCCTCACGAGTGTCGCTCCTACTTCTAAACGTGTACACGTACTGCGTAAAGATAACAATACTGCCTGAGCCATAAAGTACTGGTCCCAGGGAATGCGTTTGTTTTGAGTCTTATCAGTAATTTTTTCTTTGTTCGTATCGCATGGTTTTGAAGATTTTTCTAACATGGTTTACATTCCTCCGTTTTTTCAAGTTGGTCAAAAAAGCACTCCATTGCTTAAACAAACTATTCTTTAAATATACCGAATCATCATGTCTGACAAAAGAACATATCCTTCACTGCCGAAATGAAGTCCGTCATCCATTAGCCTCCATTTTATTGCTCTTTTCAGTTGATTCTGAATCATTCTATTTAATTGTAACGAAGTTTTTTAGTTTTTCAACTGTCTTTTCACCGATACCAGAGATCTCCTGCAAGTCTTCCACTTTCTGGAATGATCCGTTTTCTTCTCTAAATCGAATGATTTCTTGCGCCTTGACTGATCCGATCCCAGGAATCTGCTGGAGTTCTGAGGGACTGGCTGTATTGATATTTATTTTTGAAGGCTCGGAATCTGCTGTAGATTGTTTTCCTTCGGGGGATACCAACTGATCAAGATGTTCTGGCAGCTCTTCACCTACAGCAGGGATATATAGGACTTGCTGATCTTCTATCTTCGCAGAAAAGTTGATTCGATCGCTATCCGCTTCTTCTAATAATCCTCCTGCGCGCTTTAGTACATCATAGACCCGTTCTTCTGAAGAAAACGAATAGATACCAGGCTCCTTCACACTTCCTTTGATATCGGTGTACATAAACTTTGGACGAACGTCCTCTTCTACAGTGTTTCCTTCAGGCAATTGATTTTCTTCACTGGAACTAAATGGAGAAAGCATTTCTTTTGCAGCGATTTCTTCTGGTTCTCTATGAAATAACAGATTTGACAATAAAAAACCACTGGCTATACAAAAGATAAGAACTACCGTAGACATACAAATAATCAACCTAGGGGAGGTGAGTATTTTCTTGCTGATTTTTTCTATCATTATTCCTTTTTACAGAGAATGATCAGTAAAAATCATTCATTACTCCTTTCATTTGAAATCGAAGAAACAGTGTGCTCTGGCAAAATCGTCCCTTCAACATCTAATTACGTCAATTTTTTCTTTTTTTTTAGCAGAAAGATATTTTGACGAAAAAAAGGATTGTGACAGAAAATATGTCACAATCCCTTATTCAAAATAAATAGTATTCAATTAGCTCAAAAGCTTGCATCTGCGGTAAATAAATCCAAACAAAAGAGGAGAAGCTGTTTTTGCGTAGCTATTCTTATTACTTGATACAGAGCAGCTTTTTCACAATTTTTTTAGTTGGTTCATTTCATTTTCTCTAGATAGTCAAGCGCATCTTGTACTGTTTTTACTGGTACGATTTTCATGGAGGAATTCAATTTTTTGGCAGCGGCTTTTGCTTCTTCATAGTTGGTTTTTATTTCAGGATATTCTTTCTTAACATCGTCTGAGATCGTATCATCTGGTGCAAAGAAAATATCTACACCGGCTTTATCCGCGCTTGCTACTTTTTTATCTATTCCTCCGATTCGACCGACTTCTCCTTCGCTGTTGATCGTTCCAGTTCCGGCAATTTGCTTACCATGTCGCAAATTTTTACCAGTGACTTGTTCATAGATCTCTAAAGTGAACATCAATCCCGCTGACGGCCCACCAATAGAGCCAGAATTAATGCGAACGTCTGTATCTGATTCGATCTCTGTATGATCAGTAAGTGTGATGCCTATTCCTGCCTTTTTATCTGTTGGCAACTCGATCAGATCACCAGATGCTGTTTTTTCTTCACCATTATGCAAATAACTGATTTCAATTGTTTGTCCAACTTTTTGACTTTTTACATAATCCATAAATGCTTCTGTACTTTGAAAGCTTTTGCCGTCTACTTTTGTTACTGTATCTCCTACTGAAAGCTTGCCAAAGAAGTTCGATGTTTTCTCTACGCTCATGACATATACGCCTTTGAATTCCATTTTATAAGGCTTGCCTGCAAGTTTCAACGCTTGTTCGATTGCTGCGTTTTGGGAAGAATCCATATAATATTGTTGCATTTGATTATATTCTTCATTTGTTGCCCCACCAGTCAATTCTTCTTTACTAATCAATTCTTCAAAGGGGGCTAGTTTAGCCTTTAGCGCCAAAAATCCGGTAGCTTGCCTGATACCGACGGATGTAAGGGAGAAAGAGCCAGAACCTTTGTCTTCTTTGTCATTGACTGTAATTAATTCTTTCAGATCAATCGTTGCTCCTGGTGATTCCACATAATATGGCAGAGGAACTACTACAAATCCGATGATCAACATTCCAAATATGATAATCAGTACTGTTTTCAACCATTGTTTAGCTTTCATTTGATTCACGCTTTCCAGCTAAAGCTTCGTTGATAACTGGCGGTAAATAACTGCTCACGTCTCCACCAAAGTGCAGTACTTCTTTTAAAATACTGGAACTGACATGGCTATATTCTGGTTTTGCCAATAAGAACACCGTTTCCAATTCCTCGTTTAGATGATGGTTCATCTGAGCGATTTCTCGTTCATATTCGAAGTCTTTGATACTCCGTATTCCTCTGACCAAGGCATCCGCGCCGATTTCTTTTGCCGTTTCCACTGTCAATTGATTTTCCTGATGTATGACTTTTACATTAGGAAGATGTGCCACAGCTTTTGCGATCAATGTCATTCTTTCTTCTGGAGGAAACAAACTTTTCTTTGAAGTATTGATAAAAACACCAATTACCACCTCATCGAATAATTTAGCCGCACGCTCCACTGTATCTAAGTGTCCTTTTGTAAAAGGATCAAAACTTCCTGGGAATAATGCACGTTTCATTGATTTCCCTCTTTTCTATAGATAGTCACAGCTGTTATGCCATAAATCTGTTTTCTTATTTGATGAAATCCAGCCACAGATTCTGGCAATTCGACTGTTTTATCCGTTTCGCATACGATAACTGCGGTTTTAGAAAAAAGTCCCAGTTCTTCCATTTTATGGATTTGATCAATGATTTTTTGTTTTGCATACGGCGGATCAAGAAACAAGTAATCGAATTGTTGTTTCTCTGCTGCTAGCCGTTCGATTGCTTTGTCCGCATCAAGTTTTATTGTGGTAAACTTCTCTGGTTCTTTCGTAATCTCGATGTTTTCTTTGATGATTTTTAGCGCTTGGTAATTTTTGTCTACGCATACTGCATGACTACAGCCTCTGGATACGGCTTCGATAGCTAGACCGCCGCTTCCTGCAAACAGATCCAATACTGTCTCTCCATCAAAATATGGTCCAATCATATTGAATATGGATTCTTTTACTTTATCTGTAGTTGGTCTGGTGTTCGCCCCTGCTAAACTTTTTAAGCGGCGTCCGCCATAATTTCCTGATATTATCCGCATCTACTCACTCCTTAGAAATGGTACTGGTACTAGTATACCAAAAAAAAGACAAAAAAATACTTGGACAATGATCAATTTTTGATAGTTGTCCAAGTTATTTTTTTATTAAAAAACTGCTCATAAGAGATTTTTAAAGATGTTCAGCTAATCGGATTTCTGTATTCAGCTCTTCGATTTCGAAACCTTCTTCTTTTAATACCGTTTTATTACCTATCTTATCAGCAAAATTCATTTCGATATCTGGTCGGTAAGAACGTTCTACGTTTCGAACAAAATGTAATTTACGGATTCGTTCTTCTGTCTCTTCAAATGTCTCTTCATTCAAGTAAAGAACGACATATTTCATTCTTCTTGAGACATAATGCAACAAGCCGAACTTTTTTAGATTCTTTAATTGTTTTAAGCTGTAGACCCATACGATCAGCCCGCGTCGTTTTATTATTTCAAATTCACTATTGTCAACTTGCATGACAATTCCCTCCGCATCCAAAGTGTTTTTTCGTTTCAAAGAACGGACTACCTGCATCTACCTTGATTTCATTAGAAACTTCTTCGGCAAGCGCTTGGACAATTTGATCCAACAGACTTTGTAACTGTGTTTCACTATACCTAAAAGCTGCGACATGCTCATTCAGATCAAGCTGTCTTTTTGCTTTTCGAAGAGCACGTTTTTTTTCACGGTAATCAGGTGCATATTCACCGTATGCCGCTACATTTTCAAACGCCTTTTTCTGCGACAGGAACGCTTCTTTTAATTGGCAGACTTCTGCAGATTCTTTCATTGATTGTTTATGTTTGAAATAAGAAGCCATCGTTTTACTCTTTTTTATCATTTCAGCGACTCGGAGGCATTGATCCTCCAGTTGAAACAGCTCTTCGTTAACGATCACTGCTATCACTACTTTCTCCGTTTTCTTCTTGCAATAAGACTAACATATTTTCTTTAGAAAAAGCAATGCCTAATGAATCCGTTCCCGGATCCATAAAGCGGTCATGATTATATGGATCGCTGTACCAATATAAAAACGAAAAAGTAGCGTCGATTGCTGGATGAATAAACAGTCCACTAGTATTTTCTAATTTCTGTTTACTGATTAACTTCTCCAATTCATCATTCGTCAAGGAGAATTTCGTTGTCGTTTGTCCACTGCCTAGCGATTTTTGCCAATCAGCCATACGTTCGTCTGACAAGATTTCTTCAGGCTTTGTCAAGAAATCATGTAGCAGCAGCCGACTGTGGTTTTGAAAGGCAAGTGTTTGGTTGTATATAGGAAGTTCGTCTTCTCTTCTAAGCATGTTTAGTAAAGTCGTACTTTTTCGTTCTTTGCCGCGATTGATCGATTCCCAGTCAGCCGATTTATCTGCTTCATAATGTGGGAGACCTTCACCAAACACTTGATACGGTAAAAGTTTCAAAAGACTATCTTTATCTAAATATACAACTGAAAACAGACCGTTAGTTGTTTGATCAAAAAACAAAATAGCAAAAGTGTCATTATCAAAAGCAATCAGTGGACGATAATTCATATCCTCTTCCATCAGTTCGATTCCAACTTCTGTGTCATGATACTCAAAAGTGAAATTAGTATAGATAGTCGTGAGCTTTGTTAGGTCCTGCATCGTCATCCCTAAATAAAACGGCGTGATATCAGCAGGTCCTGTTTGCAGTACTTTAACAGTTGCGACCATGCTATCTTGGACATTCACTTCAAACGTGAGATGACTGGCTTTGTTTTCATAATATCTTGTTTCAAAACCAAACCCACTAGTTAATCGATCATAGGATTGTCCAAAATCTTTTTCTAGCTGTTCGATCGGTTTTCCAATATAAGTAGAAAAACCAGTTGCTTTAAGCTCCTGGTATTTCCACGTTGTCATTTGATTTGAGATTTGTTGATCAGAGTTTTCCTTCACTTCAAGTTTTGGCGGGAACAAGACTGGTTCCATATAGAATGCCGCAATAACTAATAGCAGAATCAGCCAAAACAAACCCAGTCTTTTCATGTTTCCCCACCTTTCACTTATTATTTTTCAGTCACTTCAATCAAAAGGTCGCCAGATGAAATCGTGTCGCCTGAAGATACATATACATGTGCGACTTCTCCGTCAAAACGTGCTTCGATGGCTGTTTCCATTTTCATTGCTTCAGTAATCATCAACGTATCGCCTTTTTTGACGTTATCCCCTTTTTTCACTAATACATCAAGCACAGAACCAGACATCGTTGCTCCGATTTGTTCTCGGTTTGTTGGTTCAGCTTTCAATCGAGTTTGGACCGCACTGATGATTGAATTATCTTTGATAGTGATTTCACGTCTTTGCCCATTCAAATTGAAGAACAGTACGCGATTTCCTTCGATATCGGGTTCTCCGATTTCATCTAAACGGATGATCAGCGTTTTTCCACGTTCGATTTGTACATTGATCGTTTCACCTAAACGTATCCCTTGGAAGAATGTTGGTGTATCCAGTAATGTAACATCGCCAAATTGATTATACGCTTTTTGATAGTCCAAAAAGACTTGCGGATACATCAAATAACTTAATACTTCGTCTTGTTTTGGTTCATAGCCGATTTTTTCTGCCAATTCTTTTTTCACTTCGTTGAAATCGACTGATTTCGCCAACAGACCTGGACGTTCACTCAACGCGGGTCTGCCCTTAAGAATGATCTTTTGCAGTTTTTCAGGAAATCCGCCGACTGGTTGTCCTAGTTCTCCTTGGAAGAAAGTTACTACAGATTCAGGGAAACTTAATGTTTCGCCTTTTTCATAGATGTCTTCTTCTGTGAGATCATTTTGGACCATGAATAGCGCCATATCTCCTACGACTTTAGATGATGGAGTTACTTTCACGATATCGCCAAACATCAAATTGACAGTATGGTACATTTGTTTGATTTCATCCCAGCGATGGCCTAGTCCGACAGCTTTTGCCTGCTGTTGCAGATTTGAATACTGTCCTCCCGGCATCTCATGCATATATACTTCTGTTTCAGGAGCATTCAAGCCATTTTCAAATGGTTTGTAATACATACGCACATCTTCCCAATAATGGTTCAATTTCTGTGCATTTTCAATTGTGATTTCTGGCAGCCGTGGGCCATTGACCAGCGCATAATACAAGCTGCTCATGCTAGGCTGACTCGTGTTCCCACTCATTGCACTCATTGCTACGTCAACGATGTCTACTCCTGCTTTTGAAGCAGCGGAATAAGTGATAATCCCGTTTCCACTAGTATCATGAGTATGCAGATGGATTGGCAGATCCGTCGTTTCTTTCAATTCACTAATCAAACGATAAGCTGCTTGCGGTTTAAGTAATCCAGCCATATCCTTGATTGCAATGATATGCGCACCCAGTTGCTCTAGTTCTTTTGCCATGTCTTTATAATACTGAACATTGTATTTTGCTCGGCTTGGATCGTTGATATCGCCAGTATAGCAGATAGCTGCCTCTGCGATTTTACCAGTATCCCGTACAGCTTGGATACTTTTTTCCATTTGAGGAGTCCAGTTCAAACTATCAAAAATTCGGAAAACATCAATCCCTTGTGCTGCTGCTTCTTTGACAAATTCCACCAATACATTGTCAGGATAATTAGAATACCCAACGGCATTTGAACCTCTGAAAAGCATTTGCAGCAAGGTATTAGGCATTAAAGAACGGATTTTTCTCAATCGTTGCCAAGGATCTTCATTCAAAAAGCGGTAAGCCACATCAAATGTCGCTCCCCCCCACATCTCACTTGAAAAGAGTTCAGGAAGACCTTCTCCCGTTAAGCGTGCAATCTGCTTGAAATCCTTTGTCCGAACACGAGTTGCTAGCAAACTTTGATGAGCGTCTCTAAATGTCGTATCCGTCAACAATAAATTTTCCTGTCCTTTGATCCATTCGACCAAAGCATCGGCACCCTTCGCATCTAATACGTTCTTAGCCGTTACGTAATCAGTTCTTGTGAGTAGATCTTTAGGCATACGTGGTTCTTCATAAAATGGTTTTTCGCCACTTTCGATACCTGGAAAACCATTCACAGTAATTTCACCGATATATTTCATCGTTTTATTTCCGCGGTCTCGTAGTCGAGGAAATTCAAATAATGTTGCTGTACTATCGATAAAAGTTGTTTTTGCATTTCCTGATTGGAATTCAGGATGTGTGATGACATTTAGCATAAATGGAATATTTGTTTTTACTCCACGGATCCTGAATTCTTTCAAGCAACGTTCCATTTTCTGAATGGCTGTTTCAAAAGTAGCACCATGCGTACATACTTTTACTAACAATGAATCAAAATACGGCGTCACCACATAGCCAGCGTAAGCATTCCCTACATCCAGACGTACGCCAAAACCGCCAGGTGAACGATACGTATCGATTTTTCCTGTGTCTGGTAAAAAGTTATTCAACGGGTCTTCCGTAGTGATTCGGCATTGAATAGCTGACCCATTCAATTTGATTCCTTCTTGCTGAGGCAATCCGATTTCTTTATGCAAATCTAACCCTTGGGCAATCAATAGTTGCGTTGTCACGATATCAATATCTGTAATCATTTCTGTGATCGTATGTTCCACTTGGACGCGAGGATTGACTTCGATAAAGTAAAAATCATCTCCTTCAACAAGAAATTCTACCGTACCCGCATTGACATACCCAACATGTTTCATCAATTGGACAGCTGCCTGACAAATTTTTTGACGTTGCTGTTCGTTCATAGAGACACAAGGCGCTACTTCTACTACTTTTTGGTGGCGACGCTGAACAGAACAGTCTCTTTCGAAAAGATGGATGACGTTTCCATGTGTGTCACCAAGAATCTGTACTTCGATATGCTTAGGATTGGCGATGTATTTTTCAACATACACTTCATCGCTACCAAAGGCAGCTTTTGCTTCGCTTTTTGCACGTTCGTAACCTTCTCTTGCACTCTTTTCATCATGAGCCACACGCATTCCGCGACCTCCGCCGCCTAGAGCTGCCTTGATCATAATCGGATAACCGAATCGTTCAGCAAATTCCAATGCATCGTCTACAGAAGCGATGGGACCATCTGTGCCTGGAATCGAAGCAATTCCTGCTTCGATGGCTGCAGCTTTTGCTTTGATTTTATCTCCAAAAATATCTAAATGATGCAGTTTGGGTCCAACAAAAGTGATGCCCTCTTCCTCGCACCGTTGCGCAAAATTCAAGTTTTCCGATAAAAGACCATAACCAGGATGAATGGCATCAGCTCCGCATTCTTTCGCGATAGAAATGATCCCTTCAATATCTAGATACGCATCAATCGGTTTTTTCCCTTGTCCTACTAAATATGCTTCATCCGCTTTAAAACGGTGTACGGAATATTCATCTTCTTCTGCATAGATTCCAACAGTTTTAATTCCTAATTCTGTACAAGCACGAAATACACGTACAGCGATTTCACCCCTGTTAGCAACTAAAACTTTTTTCATCGAACCACTCCTACATCTTTTTTTATTATAAACCTAAGCTCTTGCGTTTTTCATCCGCACTAATATTGAGGACAAAGCCGACACAGATCGAAAGCATCAGCAAACTGGATCCTCCTTGACTTAAGAATGGGAACGTGATCCCTGTCAAAGGAATGACACCAGTGATTCCTCCTAGATTGACAAACACTTGGATCAAAAACATTGCGCCGATCCCAATGCACAAAAGCGAATTGAACGGATCTCTTGAACGAATCCCTACAAGAATAATGCGCACGATCATAAAGAATAGCAACGCTAATATCAAAATCCCCATAATCACTCCGAGCTCTTCCACTACGATTGCATAGATAAAATCGGTTTGTGCTTCTTGTAAAAATCCCTTTTTCTGAATACTGTTACCTAATCCTCTGCCAAATAACCCGCCATTGAACATGGCATAGTAGCCATTAACTAATTGATGGCCTTTATTTAATTCATCCGAGAAAGGATTTTGGTAAATAGCAAAGCGATTATAGATATACTGTAAACGCCCAGGCAAGATTTTTCCGTTTGTAATATTGATTAGCCAAATCGTAAAAGTACTTAAACAAAAACCACCTACTCCTACAATCAAAGTATACACATAATTGACTCCGCTGGCTAAAAGCAGAACCAAAATAATCAAAAAGATAACTGCCGCATTCCCAAAATCGGGAAGGATAGCGACCAAAGCAGTCAGTCCGATAACCATTGCAAGTGGACGTTTTACAGTCCCTAGGAAATCTTTTTGTACACTGTTTTGTCTTTTAGATAAAGTCAGAGACAGATACCAGATAGAAATGATTTTTAGGTATTCGGCAGGTTGGATCGAAAATCCTGCAATTTGAAGCCATCCTTTTGCTCCATTGATCTCCTTACCGAAAAACACAACGACTAGCAGCAAAATCGTCAAAACTGCGATGGCTGCCATAATCAAACGCTGGTTTTTCAAAACATCTGTTTTCATTTTGTAGAGTAGTGCGATAGCAATCAAGCTGAGCACCCAAAAAATACTTTGGTTAATGACTGATGCGGACGGATTTTGTCCGTTTTCTAATAATAGATACGACGTAGAACTATATACCATGATCAACCCCAAAACACATAAAATCAAATAGGGAATCAAGATACTATAGTCTAATAGATGCCTTTTTTTTACTTTCTTAGGCAAGTCTATTCCTCCTTGCCAACTTCTTTTTTATCATAATTTTCTTGGTAAACCTCACTGTATAACTGATTCAATTCTCGTTCCAGCTCACTTAACATCAGCTGTCCCTCGTTTTTTTCGATTACTCCTATACGAACAGCAAACCCGACTTGCTGGGAGAAACCGTACATCTGTGTATCTACCACTTCTTCGAAGGCTTTGCATTGCGAGATACAGAGACTGTTATTTTGGTTTCGGATTAATCGTTTGATCCGTTCTGCTTCATCATTTAATACTTGGATCGCAAGTTTTTTCGACAAAGAATCCATCTGTGCTTACCTCCCGTTCTAATTCCTTAATTATAACATATTTGATTTTCATAGGGATCAAAAAAACAGATTTAACCAGTTGTTTTTATTCGTTTTTACGTAATGGTCCTTCTTACTTATCCAGAACGTTAGGATCCATATTTTTTATCCGAGATAAAAAGGCTTCTCCGTATTTATCAAGCTTGCTTTGACCAACTCCCTTTATCTGAAGCATCTCCAGTCTGCTTGATGGACGTATTCGGCTCATTTCTTTCAAGGTGGAATCTGAAAATACAACATACGGGGGAACGCCTGCTTCTGATGCTAGATCCGTTCGAAGTTCCCGCAACACTTCAAATAGTGTATCGGTCTCTTCATCCGACAGCTGCTGGACTTTCTTGGGTTCCTTTCGATAAACAGCTTCTTGTCCTTTTAATACTTGGATCCCTCTTTCTGTTACTTTCAAGATGGGATATTCTCCATTAACGGTCAGAAGATAGCCATTCGATATCAAATATTCAATCAATTGCATCGTTTCTTTTTGCGATTGGTTTTTCATCAGTCCATAGGTAGATAAACGTTCAAACCCTAAGGCTCGCAGCTTTTGTTCTTTCGATCCTGCTAAGACTTTCATTAGCATCTGCTTGCCGTAATTCTCCCCCATACGTTTCAAACAAGAAAGGACCATCTGTGCTTGTGTCGTTACTTCTACTATTTCTCTGTCATCTAAACAGTTACCACAACGATTGCACGGACTGCTTGTCTCGCCAAAATAGTTTAGGATGTATTGCTGAAGACAGGATTCTATATACGCGTATTCTGTCATCGCTTTTAATTTTTCATATTCTTTTTGCTTTTGCTCCTCTTCTCTTTGAGACTGTTGGATAAAAAACTTTTGGACCTGAATATCTTGAGGAGCGAAAAGCAGAATGGCTTCACTGGAAAGACCATCTCTTCCCGCACGACCAGCTTCCTGATAGTATGCTTCTAGAGAGCCAGGAATTTGATAATGGATAACAAAACGGACATTGCTTTTATTTATGCCCATGCCGAATGCATTGGTCGCTACGATTAGCTGTAAGCGATCGTATAAAAAGGCCTCTTGCATTGCCGTTCGTTCATTCTCATTTAGGCCACCATGATATCTGCCTATAGAAAATCCAAATTTTTTAAGCAAATGATAGATTCGGTCTACTTCTTTTCTCGTCGCTGCATAAATAATACCCGATTGATTTTTGTTGATTTTCAAATACTCGACTAGATACTGTTCTTTTTTTTGGTCTTTCACTACTTGAAAGCGGAGATTTTCCCGTTCAAAACCAGTCTGGATGTGATTGCCGTCAGGGATTTTTAAAAGTCTTTTTATGTCAGCAGCTACTTGTATAGTTGCTGTAGCCGTCAGAGCAACAATGACAGGTCGATTTGCCAGTTGATCTAGCTGGTTCGCCATTTGTAAATAACTTGGACGGAAATCATGCCCCCACTGAGAGATACAATGCGCCTCGTCAATGGCAATCATACAGACGTTCCATCGATTCATCGCTTGAATGAAATCCGGCATGATAAAACGTTCTGGAGCAATATAAAGTAAACGATACTGCTGCCTATCGATTTCTTGGAAGCGCCTAGCTGTTTCGTAACCATCTAACGAGCTATTGATAAAAGTGGCGGGTATACCTAATTGATTCGCTGCATCCACCTGATCCTTCATCAGAGAGATCAAAGGGGATACAACCACAGTAAGCCCATCTAATAGTAAGGATGGAAGCTGGTAACAGATTGATTTCCCACTTCCGGTAGACATGATCCCTAATACATTTTCCTGATCAATGACTTTCTGGATAATTTCTTTTTGACCAGGTCTAAACTCATTATAACCAAAGTATTGTTTTAATAAGTCGTTCATCTTCCCGCTCCTTTCCCTTGCCATTTTACTTCGGTTTTCACCGAAGGACAAGTTGGCCCTCTCGTGAAACATACGTGCAATATGAAACAAAATCAGACTATAATTAAGTTCTTTAAAAGTCTTTTAAATGTCTTTTGGCGTATTTTCTGAATTTATGTCCATTGACAAAGATGACTTCTCCACAGAAATGAGTTGGACAAAAAAAGAAACCAGCTATTTTTTATAACAAGCTGGTTTCTCTCTTCATCCTTTTACAGATTATTTTTTCTTTTTAGATGCTTTTTCACGAGCATTTTTCTCTAAAATTTGTTTTCTCAAGCGAATGCTTTCTGGTGTTACTTCGCAATATTCATCATCATTCAAGAATTCCAAAGATTCTTCCAACGTCAATTGTTTTGGTTTTTTGATGACAGATGTTTGGTCTTTAGTAGCAGACCGTACGTTTGTCATTTGTTTTGCTTTTGTGATGTTGACAGTCAAATCATTATCACGGCTGTTTTCTCCGATAATCATTCCTTCATATACTTCCGTACCTGGTTCTACGAAGACTGTACCGCGTTCTTCGATACTCATGATAGAATAGGTCGTTGCTTTTCCTGTATCGATCGAAACCAGCGCACCTTGGTGACGTCCACCGATTTGACCAGGAAGCATTGGCAAATATTGATCAAAAGTATGGTTCATGATTCCGTAACCGCGTGTCATTGAAAGGAATTCAGTTGAATAACCGATCAAACCGCGAGCAGGTGTCAAGAATGTCAAACGGATTTGTCCGTTTCCTGTATGGACCATATCTTGCATTTCACCTTTACGTAAGCTCAAGGATTCGATGACACTACCCATGTATTCTTCTGGTGTATCGATTTGCACGCGTTCAAACGGTTCGCATTTTACACCGTCGATTTCTTTTTCAATAACTTCTGGACGAGATACTTGCAATTCATATCCCTCACGGCGCATGTTTTCAATCAAGATAGACAAATGCAATTCTCCACGACCAGAAACTGTCCATGCATCTGGAGAGTTTGTTGGTTCAACTCGTAAAGATACATCTGTTTGAAGTTCTGCCATCAAACGTTCTTCAATTTTACGAGCAGTTACGAATTTACCTTCTCGACCGGCAAATGGTGAATTATTAACTAAGAAAGTCATTTGCAATGTTGGTTCGTCAATGTGAAGGATAGGTAACGCATCTTGATGATCCACAGGAGTAACTGTTTCACCGACAAAGATGTCTTCCATACCTGAGACAGCAATCAAGTCTCCAGCTTTTGCTTCTTGAATCTCTAGACGTTTTAGTCCAAAGAAACCAAATAATTTCGTTACACGGAATTTCTTAACTGTTCCGTCTAATTTAATTAACGCTACTTGGTCGCCTACTTTGATTGTTCCTCTAAATACACGTCCGATTCCGATACGACCTACATAATCGTTGTAGTCAAGTAATGAAACTTGGAATTGTAATGGTTCGTCGCTATTATCGACAGGAGCAGGAATTTTTTCAATGATCGTGTCAAAAATAGGTGCCATTGTTGGTTCTTGATCTGCTGGGTCATCTGATAAGCTTGACGTACCATTCAGTGCAGACGCATAAATCACAGGAAAGTCTAACTGATCATCATCTGCTCCCAATTCGATGAATAGTTCAAGAACTTCATCTACGACATGCTCAGGACGAGCAGAAGGTTTGTCAATCTTGTTTACGACAACGATTGGTGTGATATGTTGTTCCAATGCTTTTTTCAATACAAAACGTGTTTGAGGCATTGTTCCTTCATACGCATCTACGACCAACACAACACCGTCAACCATTTTCATGATTCGTTCTACTTCGCCACCGAAGTCCGCGTGTCCTGGAGTATCCATGATGTTTACGCGAATTCCTTTATAGTCTACAGCTGTGTTTTTGGCTAAAATCGTGATACCACGTTCTTTTTCTAGCGCATTTGAGTCCATCGCACGTTCTTGCAATTGCGTATGTGCGTCTAATGTATCTGATTGTTTTAATAGTTCATCAACTAATGTTGTTTTTCCGTGGTCAACGTGGGCAATAATTGCGACGTTACGGATATCGTTTCTATAATTCAATGTAACTAACTCCTTTTTTATTGGTTCTTTATGACAGGGCAAATTTTACTCGACTGCTAATTATAGCAGACTTTTTTCATGAAATATAGTAAAATGTTTTCATTTTTTCGAGAAAATTAATCTTTTGCCCGTTTTTATCATTTTTGTGAATGATTTCTACCTTTTTTCAGCCTTCTTTTTTCAAAAGGTCTGCGATTTCTGCATATGCACAAGGAGTCCCTGCTAAATAGTATTCCCTTTTGTCAAATGTCAAAGGAGTGCCAAAAAGACCGCTTGTCACCATACCAAACTCTTCCAATAAAACATTTCCCGCTGCATAATCCCAAGGGCTGAGGTTCGAAATGTAAGCAATATGGTTTCCTTTCAAGATTGCGGCTAGTTCAAGCCCTGCACACCCGTACATACGTGTTCCCATGCTGCTTTCCGCAATCTCTCGGATTCCATATTTATTATGACCGAAAAGATAGCTATTCACACCAAGTAAGCCTTCTGATAAAGATTTATTTGTTGGTCTAGGCATTGGTTTGTCATTTTTATAGACACCTATTCCTTTTCCACCCCAAAAAAGCTCATTTTTCATGACGTCATAAATGAAACCAAGTTTTCCAACGCCGGATTCATAAACAGCAAGCATGATACAAAAATTTTCCCCTTCAATCACGAAATTCAATGTGCCATCAATAGGATCGATGATAAAGACTCTTCCATCGAGATCCGATAGTTGATTACACCCTTCTTCTTCTGCCAATATTTTTGCCTCTGGATCAAAGGAATGGATTTTTTCGATTAGAAAATTCTGGATGTTTCGGTCGACATTTGTCACTAGATCCGTTCGATTTGATTTTTGCGAGATCGTTAATGTTTGTTGAGAAGATTTGATTTTCTCACCAGCTTCTTCTAGCCAGGATTTGATATGATCAATCATCTGTTCCATTTATCTCACCCGTTCATTCTCAAAGTTTTGTTTGGATTTTTTTTGCTTGCTGCACTGTACGATATAAGGAGTACCCGGAAGCTTTTTCAAATTCCCGTCCCAATCGTTTTTCTTCTCCGATGGATTTGACAACTGTTTTGAACTGCTGATAGGTCTTCAAAAAAGCTTCATTATTTATCCCTTTTTCGTTCGCACGTTCCAGATCTTCCCACATCTTCATTACAATGACCATTTCATCTGTTGTCCAGTCTAAATCAAGTGGATACTGATATTCTTGCATCTTCAACTCTCCTATTTCATATTCTTCTTTAGTGTAGCATAGGAGACGGTAATAAACCAAGAAGTTGTCGTATTATTAAGTTTACATAATTAAATTATTGATAACAAAAAAGAAAAAACGCAACCGATCTCTCAGCTGCGTTTCGCCTGTATTATTCAAATCAAATATGGATTGGCAAGCCTAATGCTAATTCAGAAGCATCCATGACGATTTCGCCAAGAGATGGATGCGGATGAATCGTCAAGGCGATATCTTCAGCATTCATTCCTGATTCGATTGCTAAAGCTAATTCAGAAACCATATCGCTTGCACCGACTCCCCCGAGCTGTGCACCAATCAGCACGTTATCTTCGATCGTCGTAACTAGACGGATGAATCCTTCTGTTTTACCAAGCGATAATGCCCGACCGTTCCCTGAAAATGGGAATTTGTATGCTTTTGCTTCGATACCAGCATCTTTTGCTTCTTTGATCGTCATACCTACAGAAGCCAATTCAGGATCAGTGAAGGCTACTGCCGGCATTGCTTTATAATCTACAGCTACTTTTTTGCCAGAGATTGCTTCAGCAGCGATTTTTGCTTCATAACTGGCTTTGTGTGCTAATGCCGCCCCCGGTACGATATCACCGATGGCATAGATGTTAGGTACGTTCGTACGTCCTTGTTTATCTACCGTGATCAATCCTCGTTCTCCTACTTCGACACCCGCTTGTTCTAAGCCCATATCATCTGTATTCGGACGACGACCTACAGTGACCATCACATAATCAGCAGTAACAGATTCTTCTTTTCCGTCCACTGCATATTTCACTGTCACGCTGTCACCGTTATCGACTGCTTCTTTCGCCATTGCATTCGTTACGACTGTTACGCCTTTTTTCTTGAAATCATCTTCTACTAATTTTACTAGATCTTTTTCGTAAGTTGGTAAAATTTGTGGTGAGCCTTCAAGAATCGTTACTTCTGCTCCTAAGTTTGCGTACGCTCCGCCCAATTCGGCACCAATCACACCGCCACCGATGATCACAAATTTCTTAGGTACTTCTTTTAATGCTAATCCGCCAGTAGAATCTAACACACGTCCTCCGAATTTAAATCCTGGAATCTCGATTGGACGGGAACCTGTTGCGATGATTGCGTTATTGAACGAATAAGTTTGAGCTGAATCTGGATGGATGACGCGTAGTGTGTGATCATCTACGAAGAACGCTTCTCCTTCGATTGTTTCAACCTTATGTTTTTTTAATAGGAAACCAACTCCAGAAGTCAACGTATGGACAACTTTGTTTTCTTTCCATTCTTGTGTTTTCGCAAAATCTAGTTTGACGTTTTCACTAGTTACTCCAAACATTTCAGAATCTAGTGACTCTTGATAATGGTGTCCTGCAGCTATCAGTGCTTTTGAAGGAATACAGCCGACATTCAAACAAACACCGCCAATATACTCTCTTTCAATGATTGCTACTTTTTGTCCCATTTCAGCAGCGCGGATGGCAGCTACATAGCCACCAGGTCCCGCACCGATTACAACTGTATCTAATTCTACAGCAAAATCTCCAACTACCATTTGTTTATCATCCTTCCATCATTAATAGCTCTGGATCAGCTAAAAGACGTTTGATATTATTCATTGCTTGTTGCGCAGTTGCTCCATCTACGATACGGTGATCGAAACTTAATGACAGTTTCATCACACGACCGACAACGATTTCGCCTTCAGCATTTACGATTGGTTGTTGTGCAATCGTTCCTACACCTAAAATAGCTACTTCTGGATAGTTGATGACTGGTGTAAACCAACCGCCACCTACAGATCCGATATTGCTGATCGTAATCGTTCCATTGCGCATATCTTCTGCAGATAGTTTGCCGTCATGAGCTAATTTTGCTTTCTCATTGATTTCGTCTGCAATAGCAAACATTCCTTTGCGGTCTGCATCTTTCACATTTGGTACATATAGTCCGTGATCCGTATCAGTTGCAATACCGATATTGTAGTAATGTTTATAAACGATTTCTTGGTTTGCATCGTCGATAGATGCATTCAATACTGGGTATTTCTTAACAGTCGCTGTTAAAGCTTTCACGACATATGGCAAGAAAGTAAGTTTCGTACCATTTGCAGCAGCAACTTCTTTAAATCGTTTCCGATTATCCCATAGTTTAGACACTTCTACTTCATCATGCAATGTCACGTGTGGAGCTGTATGCTTACTGTTGACCATTGCTTTAGCAATAGCTTTACGTGTTGGTGTCATTGCTACACGTTCTTCCAAGTCTCCTAAGTTGGACTTGAATGGTTTTGCTGGTGCAGCTGGTTTGCTTTCTGCTGCAGGAGCTGCTTCTTTCGGTGCTGCCGCTTCTGGCGCTTCTGATTTCGCTGGTGCACTGCTTGGACCACCTGCCAAGAAGTTTTCGATGTCTTCTTTTGTTACTCTGCCACCTTTTCCAGTTGCAGTTACTTGTGAGATATCTACATCTTTTTCGCGGGCAAATTGACGAACAGATGGCATAGCCAATACACGTTTATTTGGATCGGCAGCTTCAACGACACTTGCTGAACCTGATGTTTCCACTTTTTCTTTTGGTGCTTCAGCTGATGGCGCACTAGTTGATGGTGCGCCATTGTGTCCAGGAGCATCGATTTCTACTAACACGTCCCCAACATTTGCTACTGTGCCTTCTGGGACAATTACGTTTTTAACTGTCCCGGTTACGGGTGACGGGATTTCTTCTACTGATTTGTCGTTTTGAACTTCTAATAATGTATCATCTTCATTGATTGTATCTCCTGGTTTGACGAACCATTTGACGATTTCACCTTCTGCAATTCCTTCACCGATATCCGGTAACTTGAATTGGAAGACTCCTTCGCTTGACGATCCAGCTGATCCTGTATCAACAGTTGGTTCAGCAGCCGGGTTAGCTGGAGTTTGGGATTCTGCGGCTACACCACTGTCCCCTTCATTGCCTTCGTGTCCTGGTGCATCGATTTCTACCAATACATCCCCAACATTTGCTACTGTACCTTCTGGAACAATGACATTTTTAACCGTTCCTGTTACAGGTGAGGGGATTTCTTCTACTGATTTGTCGTTTTGAACTTCTAATAATGTATCATCTTCATTAATCGTATCTCCTGGTTTGACGAACCATTTGACGATTTCACCTTCTGCAATTCCTTCACCGATATCCGGCAATTTAAATTGATAAGCCATGACTTTGTTTCGTCCCTTCTTTTCTTAAAATTCCGCGATTTCTTTTACTTTGTCTTCGATATCTTTTGCGTTTGGTAACCAAACATTTTCTGCTTGTCCAAACGGGAAGACTGTATCAGGTGCAGAAACTCGTCCGATTGGGGCTTCTAATGAAAGGATAGCGCGTTCTGAGATCTCAGAAACTACTTGCGCAGCAACACCCGCTTGTCGTTGCGCTTCTTGGACAACGACTACGCGACCTGTTTTTTCCACGGATTGAATGATTGTTTCTACATCTAATGGCGCAACTGTACGAAGATCAATGATTTCAACAGAGATATTTTCTTTTGCAAGATTGTCTGCTGCTTTGATTGCTTCACGCACCATTGCCCCGTATGTGATAACAGATACATCTGTTCCTTCACGAGTAACTGCTGCTTTGTCCAAAGGAACTTCGTAAGCTTCATCCGGCACTTCTTCTCGGAATGAGCGATATAGTTTCATGTGTTCTAGGAAAACAACTGGATCGTTACTTCTAATAGAAGAAATCAATAGTCCTTTTGCATCGTAAGGATTTGATGGAATCACTACTCGAATACCAGGAGACTGGGCAATCAAACCTTCTAAATTATCTGAATGCAGTTCTGGTGTATGAACACCGCCACCAAATGGTGAACGAATCGTGATGGGTAGATTTCTAGTACCGCTCATTCGATATCTTGTACGAGCCATTTGAGCTACTACTTCATCCATTGCTTCGAAAATAAAACCAAAGAATTGGATTTCAGGAACTGGACGAAATCCTTCCAACGCAAGCCCGAAACTCAACCCTGCGATTCCAGATTCAGCTAAAGGAGTATCGAATACTCGGTCTTCTCCGAATTTTTCCTGCAATCCTTCAGTTGCCCGGAAAACTCCTCCGTTTTTCCCAACATCTTCACCAAAAACAACGACATTCTCGTCATTTTCTAGTTCAAGTGCTAAGGCATCGGTGATTGCTTGGATCATTGTTTTTTGTGCCATGATTATTTCGACTCCTTCGCTTCATAAATTGCAATTTGTTCTTTGATTGATTGTGGAGATACTTCGAACATGTTTTTCAAGAAATCTGAAACCTTTTGTTTTGGAACTTTGTCGGCTTCTGCGATAGCTGCTTTGATTTCTTCTTTAGTTGCTTCAATCACTTGTTCTTCTTTTTCTTCAGACCACAGTCCTTTTTCCGTCAGATATTTACGGAAGCGGATCAATGGATCTTTTTTCTGCCATTCGTCATCTGTGTCTTTTGTACGGTAGCGGGTTGGATCGTCCCCAGATAGTGTATGTGGTCCATAACGATAAGTCAGTGTTTCGATTAGGACTGGTCCATTTCCACTGATCGCCCATTCCCGTGCCATTTTAGATACAGTATATACTGCAAGCGGATCCATTCCATCGACTTGAATACCTGGAATCCCAGCTGCGACAGCTTTTTGTGCAAGTGTTTTTGCTGCGGTTTGTTTTTCACGAGGTGTAGAGATCGCATACCCGTTGTTTTGGATATAAAATACAGCATTTGCATGGTAAGCGCCAGCGAAATTGATTGCTTCGTAAAAATCACCTTGTGATGAACCGCCATCACCAGTATAAGTGAAGACGACATTTTTCTTGTTGCGTTTCTTCAAACCTAATGCAACACCGGCTGCTTGTACATATTGTGCACCGATGATGATTTGTGGTGGTAGAGCTTTCAATTCTTCCGGATAAGAATTACCTGCAGCATGTCCTCTGGACCATAAAAATGCTTGTGATAAAGGTAAACCATGTTTTACTAGTTGAGGGACATCACGATAACCTGGAAGAAGAACATCTTCTTTATCAAATGCATACGCACTGGCCAGCTGACTTGCCTCTTGTCCGGCAGTTGGTGCAAAAAAGCCTAGGCGTCCTTGGCGGTTCAGCGCTGTTGAACGTTGGTCTAATACACGAGACCATACCATGTGAGTCATTAATTCAACGAGTTCGTCATCGGATAAATCAGGTACTAAATCTTTGTTAACTACGTTTCCATCTTGATCAAGTGCTTGATATACTGGGAAATCTGCATTGACTTCATCTAGCAGTGCTTGGAAGTCGATCGGTGCTTTTTTGTTTGCCATTTGTCACACATTCCTCTCTCATCTATAAGAAAATCTCTTCATTCTGCGATTGAAACAGCGAATAAAACTGTATCACTATTTAACCGTCTTCATTAATAAATTATCATGGATTTATGAGAAATACAAGCTAAAAGCACAAATTTTCACGATGAAAGGAAATTATGTCAATCCGCATATTAACAGCTTTAGTGAATATAATCACAATAAGGAAAGCGTTTTATATTTAGACTGTGTTTTTTCTATTTTCTAATCAAACTTACAACGAGCTGTTTCTATTTATAAACGCTGGTGTTATACAGTTTTGCTGCAACTATTTATTTTCTTAAGATATCGTGAACGGTTGTACAAAGAGTGTTTTTTTCCCTAATACTTTGTCTCGTCTTCTTTTTACGAAAAAAAAGAAACAGCCGGAAATTTAAATCCCAGCTGTTATATTCTTTAATCTTTTTACTTTGTGAAATTATTCTGTTAACCACTGTTCTAAAATTTTCATCTTTGAATAAAACAACGATATGTTGGCTTCATCTAGACGACTGTAATTGATTCTGATTCCATTTATATCTTGCCCAAATAGTAGACTTGGTGCGATTCCTAGACCCATATCTACTACTTTTTCTGCTAGTTTGAGGTCCAGCTTTTTTCCATCCCAAGTGATCCAAGCATAATAACCACCTAAAATCGAATGAAGCTTGAAAAACGATTGAGACTCCGCCCAAATACTTATCAGTTGGCTTTTTTCTTTCAATTTTTTTCTTACATCCAACATTTTCAAATCAATTGCTTCATCAAATACATTAGCTGCCGTGATTTGTGTAAGGATGTTCATCGAAAACTCCATCATTTCTTGCGCTTTAGCTAGTTGCGAGATAAAGGCGTCCGGTCCGATCAGCCAACCGATTTTCGTTGTTTTTCCTAAAATCCTAGATAACGAACCGACATATAATACATTATCCGGATCAATCGTTCGTATAGGAAGAACTTCATCTTGCTTTAGAAATGAAAGGTCCGTAAATACATCGTCTTCAATAATTGGAAGCCGATACTGCCGACACAATTCTACTAGCTTTTCTCGCCGCTTTTGACTCATCACTTTTCCTGTAGGGTTTTGAAAATTCGGGTTGATAAGCACTGCTTTCAATTTATTTTTATGGATCGATTCTTTCAGTTTTTCTAAGTCGATCCCTTCTTCATCCATCGGTATACCAAATAAACGCGTTCCTGAAGCTTTGAAAAGAGGTAATCGGTAAAAAAAAGAAGGTGACTCTACAGCTATCCCCTCTCCAGCAGAAAGAATCGTTTGTAAGATCAAAAAGATTGCTTGCTGGCCACCACCAGTCACCAGAAGCTGGTTTAGGGAAAACGTCAGTTCAAATTTACTTTCCAAATACCGTTTGATTTTGTTACGTAACGGAGTATAGCCTAAAAGATCCATCTCTTTTTCTTCCGCTAAGATTTCTTCAAGAGAATAAGAAGGAAACTCAAAATTCGGCAAAAGCTCATCTGGCATCTCACTCGCAAATAAATCAAGGAACAATGTTTTTTGGCTCTGCTTTGCTTCTTTTATTTTTTGCTCATACCAATCCGTCTGTTCATAGCGAGGTGAGATCATTTGCCGCCAATCGATTCTTGGAACGGCGAATTTCCCCCATTCAGTCTGATTGACGAACCAACCGCTACCACGTTTACTTGTTAATACGCCAAGCTCTCTAAGTTCTTCCAATGCATGAACAACGGTGGAACGATTTACACCAAAATATTGCCCTAGTTTTCGTTCCGATTCAAGTTGATCTCCAGGATTGATTCTTCCACTTTCGATTTCTCTCATAATCTGTTCCATGATTTGACGATAAACCGGTCCTTGTTTTTTCTCTACTTTTTCCCACATAGTCCTCTCTTTTCTGTTGTCCATTCTTTCTATTGATTTTACCGAATTTACGAGAAAAAAGAAAAGCTTTTTTTGCAAAACATAAAAAACGGAAGGTTCTGTTATGAACCTTCCGCTGATATTTTACTCATTATTTAGATCGTATCTCCGTTAAAAATCGAATTTTTCACGATGACATAATCAACTTTCCGAATGGCTTCCAGATCTCTTCCTCCAGCATACGAAATAGATGATTGAAGGTCTTGTTGCATTTCCACTAGTGTATCTTTCAAAGATCCTTTGTGTTGGATCCAGATTTTCTTTCCTTCAACATTTCGTTTTTCACCTTTTTGGAATTCTGAAGCAGAACCAAAGTATTCTTTATATACAATTCCGTTTTCGACTTTTGTTTCGCCAGGAGATTCCTCGTGACCGGCAAACAATGAGCCAATCATAACCATTGTCGCTCCAAAACGGACAGATTTTGCAATATCGCCATGTGTTCTGATCCCACCGTCAGCGATGATCGGCTTGCGAGCTGCTTTCGCACACCATCTAAGAGCTGCCAGTTGCCAGCCTCCAGTTCCAAAGCCTGTCTTGATTTTTGTAATACATACTTTTCCTGGACCAATCCCGACTTTTGTTGCATCTGCGCCCGCATTTTCCAATTCACGGACGGCTTCCGGTGTACCAACATTACCGGCAATCACAAAAGTTTCAGGCAAATATTTTTTAATATGCTGAATCATATCAATAACTGAGTTAGCATGTCCATGCGCGATGTCGATAGTGATATAATCAGGATTTAGCGATTCTTCTGCCAACTTCTCTATAAAGGAATATTCCTCTTTCTTGACGCCAACACTGATCGAGGTAATCAATCCACGCTTTTTCATTTTTTTGATAAACGGAATTCGAGCTGCTTCATCAAACCGATGCATGATATAGAAATAACCATTTTCCGCTAAGAATTCTGCAATCGTTTCATCAATAATCGTCTGCATGTTGGCAGGCACTACTGGCATTTTGAATGTATGTTTACCTAATGTGACCGTTGTATCACATTCAGAACGGCTATTTACGATACATTTATTAGGAATTAATTGAATATCTTCGTAATCAAATACTTTCATTACATTATCCTCCTGATGTTCACATCCAGCAAAACACGAACATTATTAATTTAATCAAGGCTTTTTTTAGCGCCCTATGTAATTTAACTCAATTAAGCGAAAAAATCAAGAGCAAAAAGAGAATTTATACGAATGGTAAAAAAACACACATTATTTTTAGTCTAAACAAACGAAACAATGAATGTTCGCTTTTAGCGAAAAAAAGACTGTGACAAACGTTTTGTCACAGTCTTTTTTCTGAATAAACGGTGTTCTCCTACGTTGTCCGTTTTTTCTTGTTATACAAGTCTAATACAACGGCTAAAAGCAAGATCAACCCTTTGATCGCCTGCTGCCAATCTACCCCGACGCCTAAAATCGACATGCCATTGTTCAATACACCCATGACCAAGCCACCGACAATCGCACCCATAATCGTTCCGATGCCGCCGGATGTTGAAGCACCGCCAAAATATACTGCCGCCATCGCATCTAGTTCCATCGAAGTACCCGCTTGAGGTGTCGCCGCATTTAACCGAGCAGCTAAAACTAATCCAGCTAAAGCTGCCATAACTCCCATGTTGACGAAAACCCAGAACGTGATCCGCTTTGTTTTGATTCCTGATAGTTCAGCCGCTTTTCGATTTCCGCCCGTCGCGTAAATCTGGCGACCTGCTACTGTTTTATTTGTCAAAAACCCATATGCTGCGACGATCAAACCGAGAATGATCAAAATAATCGGATATCCTTGATAAGAGGCAAAGATATAGGTTATCCCTAGTACAACGACTGCTGTAAATACCGCTTTTACCAAGAAAGTTGCTGGAGATTCCACTTCAAATAAATGATTTTTCCGACGATTTCTTGTTCGCCATTGTCCAACAACTAACACGACTGTGATGATCATTCCTAAAATCAATGTCAAGAAGTGAAGGCTGCTTCCTTCGCTTAAGTCTGGTAAATAACCCGTAGACATTTTTTGGAAAACAGCTGGAAAAGGTGCTAGAGATTGACCGCCTAGAACAACTTGTGTCAGTCCACGAAACATCAGCAATCCTGCTAAAGTCACGATAAACGCTGGTATCCCAGCATAAGCTACCCAAAACCCTTGCCATGCGCCGATCAGTCCGCCTACTGCAAGACATGCGATGACTGTCACCCACGGGTTCATTTGGCGATTGACCATCATCATGCCCGCAATTGCACCAACAAACGCCATCACTGACCCTACCGACAAATCCACATGACCTAAGAGCACAACTAATAACATCCCTGCAGCTAGTACTAATATATGACTATTTTGCAAAACAAGGTTAGTTATATTCAATGGACGCCAGAAAATACCATCCGTCATCAATTGAAACGCAATAAGTAGTCCCGCTAAAATAATCACCATGCTGTAGCGACCAAAAAGATCAGCTGCTCTACTTTTCAAATTTAGTTTTTTCTCTTTTTTATCCGTAAGATTTTTTGCTTGTTCCAACTTAACCCACCTCTTCTTTCGTCATTAATTTCATCAAGACTTCCTGATCTGCATCTTCTCGCGAGACTTCTCCTGTAATACGTCCTTCGTTCATCGTATAGATTCGATCACACATTCCTAAGATTTCAGGAAGTTCAGAAGAGATAAGACAGACAGCTTTGCCATTTGCTGCCATTTCTTCGATAATCGTGTAGATCTCATATTTTGCCCCAACATCTATCCCACGGGTTGGCTCATCTAAAAAAAGAATATCGGGTTGTGTCATCAGCCACTTAGATAAAACGACTTTTTGTTGATTCCCACCACTAAGACTACTGACAATTTGATGGATGGAGTTTGTTTTTATACGCATCTTTTTCCGGAAATTTTCTGCCTCAGTTACTTCTTTTTCTTTATCTAATACTCCTTTTTGACTTATTTTATCCAAACTGCTCAGCGTCACGTTTTCCCGAATATCCATCAGCAGATTCAGTCCTAAAGATTTTCGGTCCTCCGAGACATAAGCGAGTCCGTTTGCAATGGCTGAAGGAACGGTCTTAACTGATATCTCTGCCCCTTCCTTTAATATACGTCCGGATATCTTGCTTCCATAAGAATGTCCAAATAGACTCATAGCGAATTCAGTTCTGCCTGCTCCCATCAGCCCAGCTATTCCTACAATCTCTCCTTTTTTCAAATGCAAGTAGATATGGTCGTTTATGATTCGCTCATGATCAAGAGGGTGATAGACCGTCCAGTCTTCTACTTTAAAATAAACTTCTCCAATATCCGGTTTTCTTTCAGGATAACGATCAACTAAATCTCTGCCCACCATCCCACGAATAATATGCTCTTCGCTGATCATTTCATTTTCTAGCGTCTCAATCGTCTGTCCATCCCGTAAAATGGTGATTCGATCTGCGATATCCACGATTTCATTCAGCTTATGTGAAATAATGATGGAGGTTACACCTTGCTCTTTCAACTCTCGGATCAATCTCAGCAAATTCGCGCTTTCTTCTTCATTCAATGCAGCGGTAGGCTCATCCAAAATCAACAGACGGACGGATTTTGATAATGCTTTAGCTATTTCAACTAGTTGCTGTTGCCCTACGCCAATCTGAGATACTAGAAGATTCGGGTCGATAGACAAACCGACTTTATTCAGCAATTCATACGTTTTCTTTTCTGTCAGTTCCCAATCAATCACGCCTCTTTCTGCTTGTTCATTTCCGAGAAAAATATTCTCTTTTATTGAAAGATAAGGACTTAGTGCTAATTCTTGATGAATGATGACGATGCCTTTTTCTTCACTATCTTTCAAATCTTTGAATTGACACAGCTTTCCATCATAAAAGATTTCCCCGTCATAGGAGCCATATGGATACAAGCCGCTCAAGACATTCATCAATGTTGATTTTCCCGCTCCGTTTTCTCCGCACAATGCATGGATTTCCCCACGTTCAATCATCAGATTCACGCAATCTAACGCTCGGATTCCAGAAAATTTTTTGGTGATATCTGCCATTTTTAAAATACAATCCGCCATAATTCTTATCCTCTCTCTGACTTAGATCTCTTTAGTTCCTTGTTTGGTTCCTCTTAATTTTTCAGATCGGATTCTTTATAATAATCGGTGTCGATCAGCTCAGCTTGATAATTATCTTTATCGACAGATACTGTATTTGCTAAATACGTAGGAACAGTCTTCACCCCATTATCATAAGTTTCAGTATCATTGACCGGAACCTCTTCTCCATCACTGATTGCTTTGATCATTTCAATCGTATTTTTTGCTAAGATACGTGTGTCTTTAAAGATCGTTTGTGTTTGTTCCCCGGCAATGATCGATTTGACGCCAGCAACTGTCGCATCTTGTCCAGTAATCACAGGTAAAGGTTTACTTTCACTCCCATACCCCACGCCTTTTAATGACGAAATGATTCCTAAACTTATTGGATCATATGGCGACAAAACAGCATCCAGTGTTTGGTCAGTATAATTTGCGCTTAACAGATTATCCATCCTTGCTTGCGCCGTAGAACCATCCCAGCGAAGCGTAGCGATTTGACTGAAACTCGTCTGTCCAGATGGCACGACCAACTGACCGTTGTCCATATATGGTTGTAAAACAGACATCACTCCGTTGTAATTAATTAGTGCATTGTTGTCGTCAGGCGAGCCACCAAATAATTCAATCGTGAATGGTCCTTTTCCTTCTTTCAATCCTAAGTGCTCTTCAATATAAGCTGCTTGCGATACACCTACTCCAAAATTATCAAAAGTCGCGTAATAATCGACATTTTCTGAATTCATCAGTAAACGATCATAGGCGATCACCTTGATATCTGCTTCTTTTGCTTTAGCTAACACATCAGTTAAAGCCGAACCATCGATAGAAGCAATCACAAGTGTATCTACCCCTTTTGTAATCATATTTTCGATTTGTGCTACTTGATTTTCTACTTTATCTTCTCCATATTGAAGATCTGTTTTATAACCCAGTTTTTCTAATTCCGAGACCATGTTGTTCCCATCAGCGATCCATCTTTCTGCTGATTTGGTCGGCATAGCGATTCCTACATACCCCGTACTATCATCTGCAGATCCTGAATTGCCACACGCACTTAATAGAATGCTTGCGGTCAAAATAGCGATACTCCCAAGAATCTTTCTAAATTTGTTTTTCATTTTTTATCCCCCATTCCAATTGATACACCGAGTATAGCTAATAAAGAAAGCGTTAACATTGATTTTTTTATGGGATTTACTTTAAATTTTTTAGGTGTACTTTTTTTGTCTTGGATTTTTTTAAGTTTCTTGGATTTTTTTCGATTGATTCCTTTTGACTTTGATTTTCCCTTTTATCTGATAAGATAGTACTAACAAATTCAGATGGAGTGATTTAAAGTGAAACGTGTTTTATTTTTTTTAACCCTTATTGTAATCGCTTACCAAACGATGGGGTGTACACCTAATACAAAGGAAGCACCTGACCCACTAGTCGTTGGTTTTTCGCAATCAGGAACGGAGAGTAGCTGGCGGAAAAAGCATACTGAATCAATTATCACTGCGCTTGAAAAAGAAGATTACCAAGTTCTCTACCGAAATGGTTACATGAATCAGGAACGGCAAATCCAAGATATACGGACGTTCATTGCCTATAAAGTGGATATGATCATTTTTACTCCTTTGCAAGAATCCGGGTGGGACTCTGTATTAAAAGAAGCAAAGCGAGCAGGGATCCCTGTCATACTTGTCGACAGACATATTCAAACGAATGATCCCGAGCTTTTCGTCACCCACATCGGTCCCAGTTTCAAAGCAGAAGGAAATCGGGCGGGTTTATTTGTCAGCAATCACTTCACAAATTCAAAGAAACAGGAAATCAGAATCCTAGAACTTGCTGGTTCAGAGAACTCCACACCGACCAAGCTACGCTCCGAAGGATTTTTGGAATCAATCAATCGTAAACCAACCCTAAAAAAAGATGGAACCATCGACCATAAACCTCCAATGACTATTGTTCACCGAATTGTCGGTGATTTTATTCGGATGAAAGGAAAAGACCAGATGAAACGATATTTAGAAACAAATGATTTATCCGAAATCGATGTATTATACAGCCATAGTGATGAAATGACTCACGGTGCTTTAGCTGCGATAAAAGAAACATCAATCAAACCTGGAGAAGATTTGATCATTGTAACGATTGATGGACAAGAAGATATGATCGAGAAGCTACGCTCAGGAATCGTCAATTGCGTAGTCGAGTGTAAACCTGATGTCGGCTGGTATGTAGCCAATACCGTTACTCGTTATTTTGGAAATCTTCAAACAGGAAAAACATTACCTAAAGATATTTTTATTTCCGAGACTGTCTTTTCCCAACAGAATATAGCTAACATCCCAACCAGAAATTATTGACTGGAGAAGTATCATGACAAAAAATTTAAGCATAAAACAGATTTTTGCCCAAGCAAACAAAGCCATGCTTCTATTTGCTGTTATCCCTTTGCTACTGAGCATACTGTTATATTCGCAGCAGCTTTTGATTTATCAACAAACGATCGCAAATATCCAAAAAGCAGATGCAATTGCTTTGAAGGTTGATCAAAAAGTTTTGGAAAGTATGTGGGACTTGATTTCTGGCCAAGTAACCGTAGATGAGTTCAATGAGGAAAATATCCTAGAAGAACTTAGGAATGATATTCGAGAGATCAAAAATAATACAAATACACTTAAAGAAATTAGTACGTTAGATGTATCGTTACGTACGATCGATACATTGGAAGATTATCAAACTGAGCTCATTCATCATATCTTGGCAGAAGATTTTATGGATACCAATGAGCAGATCATCAATCAGGTAGATTCTGTCACTCAACTACTGTCAGATATTTTACAGGATTTTGTTCGTGTGGAAATCGACTTAGCAAGTCAAAAAAATACGACGCTTGTCCGCTCGCTCATTTTATTAACGATAGTCGAATTGGGGGTTCTTAGTACTATTTTTTTCTATGCGAAAAAGAATCGTCGCTTTTTAGAACAAAAGGTCCAAGAGCCAATCAATCAGCTGATCACAATGTCCGAACAGCTTTCTTCAGGAAATCTTGGATTTCGTTTAAACATGCCAGAAACACAAGAACTACAGACACTTACCGCTAGTATGAACAAAATGGCGGAAGATCTAAACCAGTCTTTACGGGAGAATGCTTTGAAACAATACCATTTAGCACAAAGTGAAGTTCGTGTATTGCAAGCTCAGATCACTCCCCATTTTATTTATAACAGTTTGGATGCCATCATTTCTTTGATCGAACAAGACTGCTTTGAAGAAGCTCTGACTATGACCCATGCACTTTCCGGCTTTTTTCGTACGTCTTTAAGCAAAGGACAAGACTGGATTCCTCTTGAAAAAGAAATCAGCCATATCAATGATTATCTGGTCATTTTAAAAATAAGATATGGACATATGCTTGACTATAAGATCGATATACCAGAAACACTTTTTCCTGTTTCTATTTTAAAGATGATCTTGCAGCCATTGATTGAAAATGCTGTGTACCATGGAACAAAGTACGTTCGTCACAAAGGATTTATCCGTATTACTGCATGCAAAATCGACGAAATGATCCAATTCAAAGTCATAGACAACGGGATTGGCATTCCTGCAGAAAAACTAGCAGAAATACGTAAAGAGTTAGCCAAAGGGATCGATTCAGATTTCAGTATCGGCTACGGGCTTTACAACGTAAACAAGCGTCTCCTTCTCTATTATGGAAATAATCAAAAACCTATCACGATTGACAGCAAATACCGAGAAGGGACAACTGTCACATTGACGATTCCTATATCTCCCAAAACAATTGGAGGAAACAAACATGTATAAAGTTTTTATCATCGAAGACGAATACCTCATTCGCAATAACTTGCGGGAACAAATAACTGCCCTTGGTTCTTATTATCCAATCACTTATGTCGGGGAAGCTGGAGATGGCGAGATGGCACTGTCTTCGATTATCGACTTACAGCCCGATATCATTCTGACTGATATCCAAATGCCATTCATGGACGGTTTAACTTTTTCAAAAGAAGCAAGGAAACTGCTTCCTTGGACTCGCCTCATATTTATTAGCGGATTCGACGATTTCGATTATATGAAAGGGGCAATCCAAGTACAGGCAGATGATTATCTACTTAAACCAATTAAAAGCAACGAATTGAAACAAGCAATAGAAAAAGCAGTGACTGCTTTAGACTTGCAGCAAAAGGAAACGCCCCCTTCTTCTGATCTTGTTTTCGAATTGAAAAAAAATCATTTCTTGAACGGTTTGTTCAAAGGCTCACTTACGATTAGTGAAACATTGAAACTTGCTGAATCTTTCAATCGCTCTTTAGCAGGGAAAAAAATGACCGTATTATTAGCAGCAAACCAAGTCAGTACAGACTTTGAAGATTACGCTCATCTCAGTGATTATTTGAAGTTTTTATTTAGGGAGAATCAACAAGTGATTTTTTCTGCTGTTTCCTCTCGATTCATTAAATTTTTAATAGTTGATCCTCTTGAAGAAAATGTGATCGAGACCAGTTATCAGGTAGCCCAAACGTTGGTCCATGAATTAGAAAAGGGACAAAAAAATAATTTTTCTGTCGCCATCGGTCCTGTCGCAGAAAGAATCAGCGAATTACCTGCATCTTTTGAGATCACGCAGATGATACTTGAAACCGCCAGTTCCCTTAAAGATCAAATTATCAGCTATGAGGATTTGATTAAAGAAGCGAAACTTCCAGTTGATTCTGTCTTTTACTTTGATCTCTCACTTGATTTGTCTTCATTATCGAAAAACGAAGTATCTAAGTACATCGAACACTTGACGAAACCACAAGGCACACCAACTCGAACACGATTATATCGTTTATTTGTCTTGACTAAGCTACTCCAGCATGTCCGCCTGAAAGAAAAGGAAATCCCGCAAGAAATGGTTCATTGCACATCCACCAGTCAACACTTAGCAATCAGCGCCGACGACTCGCTTTACCGTTCGACTGTTTATATGTTCATTTCTTTCTTAACTGCTCTGCCCTCACAGCCTTCAAGGAACAAATATCAGCCAATTTTGAACCATGCATTGGATTTTATCAAAGAAAATTTTACCGATCCAGATATGTCCTTAACTTGGGTCGCTCAACAAGTTGCATTAAGCCCCTCTCATTTCAGTACGATTTTTTCTCAATCGTTTAACCAAACATTCATCGATTATCTGACAGAACAAAGAATCGAATTAGCAAAAAAATTATTACAGCAATCAGACTATCGTATCTCAGATATTGCTTTTGAGATTGGTTATAATGACCCTAACTATTTCAGTTATTTATTTAAGAAAAAACAAGGGATTTCCCCAAAAGAATATCGGACACAGCTTTTCCTTGAAAACAAAAATAAATAATAAATAATAAATAAAATCCGTATAGTGATACTCTTTCCCGTTGGCCATTAAAAAAAGACGGAATATCTCGAAGCTGAAAATAGCTTTCAAGATATTCCGCCTTTTTAATTGATCGCACCGTTCACCTACTTATGACAACTTTTAAGGTAAAATGTTTCCAGCAGCACGGTACAATTCGTACCAATCTTCCCGAGACATATTAATTTCTGATGCTTGAGCGATTTCCTTGATTCGCCCTACGTTCATCGTACCGGCGATTACTTGCATATTGGCTGGATGGCGCAAAATCCAAGCAGAAGCCAAGCCAGTTGGTGTCGTTTGATATTTAGCTGCTAGTTCTTCTAATGTTTGGTTTAATTCAGGGAATTTTTCGTTCCCGATAAATACACCTTCAAAAAATCCATACTGGTATGGCGACCACGCTTGAATCGTCATATCATGCAAACGGGAATAATCAAGTACACTACCATCATGGTCGATACTTGCTTCATCTGTCATATTGACATGAATCCCTTGATCGATCATTCCAGTATGTTTCAAGCCAAATTGCAGCTGATTAGCTACTAATGGTTGACGAACATATTTTTTCAGCAATTCGATTTGCATTGGTTTTTGATTGCTGACACCAAAATAACGGACTTTACCTGATCGTTCCAATTCATCAAACGCTTCAGCTACCTCTTCTGGTTCCACCAATGTATCTGGACGATGAAGAAGTAAAGCATCCACATAATCCATTTTCAGACGGGTCAAACTTTTTTCCACAGATTCAATGATATGTTTTTTAGAAAAATCAAACATCACACCTGGAACGATTCCACATTTTGTTTGAATAAAAAGATCTTCTCGTTTGATTGATGTTTTTGCTAGAGCATCTGCAAAGATTTCTTCACATTCACCGTTTCCATAAATATCTGCATGGTCAAAAAAATCAATGCCGTTTTCATAAGCTGTCTCAATCACTTTTACTGGATCTTCCGCATTGTTGATACGCATACAGCCTAAGATTACTGCAGCTACTTTCTGATCAGAAGTACCTAATTGAACTTTTTTCATCTGAACTCCTCCTTATTTATATACACAACAAAAGTGTACCACACTCTTTATGAAAAGGCTTCACTAAAATCGGCACTTCCGACTATATTTGTTGTATTTTATTATAAATGGAAGCAGCTGATTTACTTCACGACCAGTTCGCTATTGGCAGCTTTTTCTCCAATATCTGTACGATAAAATGTTCCATCTGTCGTTTTATCCATTAACGCGGTGTAGATTTTTTCCTGTGCTTCTTTGATCGTCTCACCGTATGCTTCTACTAGATAAAGGCGTCCTCCTGTTCCAACTAGTTTGCCGTTATTTGAGGAAACTCCAGCATAGTAAACAGAAAGCTCTTCTTCCAGAAAATCTGGTAGAACCATTCCTGTCTCATATTCTTCGGGGTAACCGGTAGCTGCCACCACAACGCCTACATTGTATCCTTCTTGCTGCCACTTTAACTCTACTGCACGATTTTCTAATAAATCATCGATTACTTGCGCAAAGTCACTCTTCAACCGAGAAAGAACGACTTGCGTTTCAGGATCACCGAAACGTGCATTGAATTCGATCACTTTTGGTCCTTCCTTCGTAGCAATCAAACCCGCATATAAAACACCCGTGAAAGAGCGTCCTAGTTCTTTCATTCCCAAAGCCGCTGGTTTTAAAACTTCTTCCACAGCTTTTTCAATCATCTTTTTTGGAATTTGCGGTACTGGTGAATAAGCACCCATTCCGCCTGTATTTGGCCCTTTATCGTTATCAAATGCCCGCTTATGATCTTGCGAAATGACCATAGGATACACCTTGGTATCACGGACAAACGCCAAAAGGGAGAATTCTTCTCCTGCCAAAAACTCTTCTACGACGATTTTTTTGCTGCTGTCGCCAAATCGATGCTGGTTCAACATTTGTTCTGCCGCATCCAGCGCTTCCTTCACTGTTGTAGCCACGACTACACCTTTTCCAGCTGCTAAGCCATCCGCTTTCACTACGATTGGCGCACCGTTTTCTTTGATATACGCTGCTGCTTTTTCGTAACATTCAAAACTTCTGGATTTAGCTGTCGGGATTTGATAAGTATCCATCAATTGTTTAGCAAAACTTTTCGAACCTTCGATCAGAGCTGCTGCTTTTGTCGGACCGAAGATTTTCAATCCTTCTGCCATAAAATCATCGACGATCCCATTTAATAAAGGAACTTCAGGACCAACGATACTCCAATCAATAGCCTCATTCTTAACAAAATGAATTAATGCTGAATGATCTTGTTCACTGATAGCGATACAATTGATGCCATCCTTTGCCATCCCAGGATTTCCTGGCGCACAATACACAGTATCCACCTTCGGACTGTCTAAAAGTTTTTTACTTATTGCATGTTCACGACCACCTGCACCGATCACCAAAATGTTCATTTATCCGACTCCTCTCTAATGTCTAAAATGCCGAACATCAGTAAAGACCATTGCTAGATCGTATTTATTCGCCATATCAATAGAATCTTGGTCTTTGATACTTCCGCCTGGCTGAATGATTGCTTTTATACCATGTTTGGCTGCATATTCAACCGAATCATCCATTGGAAAATAAGCATCGCTAGCTAAAATTGCACCTTCCATTTTCTCTTGCGCTTGTTCAATCGCAATTTTTACTGAACCGACTCGATTCATCTGCCCGGCTCCGATTCCTACTGTCTGACGTTCGTTTGCCAGCACGATCGCATTAGATTTCACATGTTTGACAGCTTTCCAAGCAAACGCCAATGCTTTTGCTTCTGCTGGAGTTGGCTTACGTTTTGTCACGACTTTCCACTCTTCTTCGTTTTCCATTGCCAGATCTTGATCTTGTACAAGAAGTCCACCTAAGACTGAGACCGTTTCTTCTCGATTTTGATTTTCTTCTTGCGCAAAGTCTACTGTCAGTAATCGGATATTTTTCTTTTTTTGCAGTAATTCCAAAGCTTCTTTTGTATAAGAAGGAGCAATGATGATTTCTAGAAACAGCTTATGCATCTGTTCTGCTGTTGGCAGATCTACTTCTCGATTCAAAACGATGATCCCACCAAAGATTGAAACAGGATCTGCTTCATACGCTGCTTCCCACGCTTCTAAAATCGTAGATGCTGTCCCAATACCACAAGGATTCATGTGTTTCAAGGCGACTACCGTTGGCTCGTCATATTCCTTCATGATCCGTAACGCAGCATCTGCATCTCGGATATTATTATAAGAAAGTTCTTTCCCATGGAGTTGTTTTGCTGCTGCGATCGAATATTTTTCCAGAAGAGCGGACTGATAAAAGGCAGCGGCTTGATGGCTATTTTCACCGTAACGAAGCGTTTGTTTTCGTTCATACGTAAGTGTCAATTTTTCCGGTTCTTTTTCTTCCACCCAATCCGTTAAGTATTGAGCGATCAATGCATCATATGCAGCAGTATGACGAAAGACTTTTGCCGCTAGTTTTTGTCTGAAAGAAAATGAAGTATGCCCATACTGACGTAATTCTGAAAGTACTTCTTCATAGTCAGATGGATCAACAACAGCGGTGACAAATTCATGGTTTTTTGCTGCACTACGGAGCATACTAGGACCACCGATATCAATGTTTTCAATAGCTTCTGCTATTTCGACATCTGGTTTCATAATCGTTTCTTTGAAAGGATATAAATTAACACAAACAAAGTCGATTGGTTGGATATTTCCCGTTTCCATTGCCTCCATATGGCTAGGGAGATCGCGTCTTCCTAAAAGACCACCATGGATTTTAGGATGAAGTGTTTTGACACGGCCATCCATCATTTCAGGAAACCCTGTCACTTCTTCGATCGAAAGCGTTTTGATCCCAGCTTGATCCAACGTATGCTTTGTTCCTCCTGTTGAAATGATTTCTACTCCTTGTTCAATCAAACCTTGGGCAAATGCTACAATCCCAGTTTTATCTGATACACTGATCAATGCTCTTGTCATTTCAGATAGCCTCCATTTTCAATAATTTCACTAATCACTTCTGGATAGATTCGATGCTCTACTCTATGGATTTTTTCTTCTAAAGAATCGAACGTGTCCTCCTGTTCGATCCTCACTTTTTCCTGCCGGATGATTGGTCCAGTATCTACACCTTGGTCGATATAATGAATGGTGACACCCGTTTCTTTTACTCCAGCTTCAAATGCATCACGAATGCCATGCAAACCAGGGAATGCAGGTAAAAGAGATGGATGGATATTGATGATTCTTTTATCATAATTTTCCAGCAATACTGGTCCAATGATTCGCATGTATCCAGCTAATACAATCAAATCGATCTTTTTTTCTTTCAATTTATGCAAAATCGCTTCTTCATACTCTTTTTTGGAGTCAAATTCTTTAGGTGAAAAACAATCTGTCGGTACATTCAATGCGACTGCACGTTTCAAAACATATGCTGCAGGCTGATCACAAAACAACCAGTCAATCGAAGCTTCCAATCCTTTTTTCGATAGATAATCGGCTAGCGCTTGAAAGTTGCTTCCGTTTCCAGAAGCAAAAACAGCGATTCTCATCGTTCTTCTCCTGTAAACACCACACGATGTTTTTCTTTGGCGATCACTTTTCCGATTTCATAAACTTTTTCGCCAGCTTGCTCAATCTCGTGTACTATTTCTTTTACTTTTGCTTCCTCGACTGCTAAGACCATCCCAATGCCCATATTGAATATTTCATACATCTCCATCATAGGAATCTCACCATATTTTTGTAAACAGCCGAAGATCGGAAGAATCGGCCATGTGCCAAGTTTGATTTCAGCAGCCATAGATTCTGGTAACATTCGCGGGATATTTTCTACAAACCCTCCACCAGTGATATGTGCAGCTCCTTTGATTTTCTTTTCTTTGATCAGAGGAAGCAAGGCAGAAACATAGATTTTCGTTGGTTCAAGTAATACTTCTCCAAGTGTTTTTTTCAATTCTGGCAGTTTTGATGATAAAGAAAACTGCTGCTGATCAAAGAAAATTTTGCGAACAAGAGAGTACCCATTTGAATGGATTCCGCTAGATGCTATTCCAAGCAACACGTCTCCTGGATTGATTGTTTCTCCTGTCAGTAATTGAGATTTTTCAGCTATCCCTACAGCAAATCCGGCTAGATCATAATCATTTCCTGAGTACATACCGGGCATTTCAGCTGTCTCTCCGCCGATCAGTGCCATATTTCCTTGAACACACCCATCCGCTACACCTTTTACTACATTTTCTAAACGTGTCGGATCATTTTTCCCCGTTGCTAAGTAGTCTAAGAAATACAACGGCTCTGCGCCTTGTGCTAAGATATCATTGACACACATCGCTACGCAGTCGATTCCAATCGTGTCGTGTTGGTCTGCTTCGATTGCCACTGCTAATTTCGTCCCTACACCATCGGTCCCCGAAACAAGGACTGGCTCTTTTAATTGAAAGACCGATAAATCGAAACAGCCGCCGAATCCTCCTATAGCGCCCATCACACCTAATCGTTCCGTTTTTTTGACATGCTTCTTGATCCGTTCTACTACTTCATATCCAGCTTCGACATCTACGCCAGCTTTTGCGTATGCATTTGCCATTGGCTTCATATGCTCCCTTCTTGATTTGCTTTTAAAAGAACGATACTTTTTCTTTTAGTGATTCCTGATATTTTTCTTCATAGTCATATAACGGCGTCGGATAATCTCCGTTGAAATAAGCCATACACAATCCTGAATACGGAGCATCTTTTTCCAGACCGATCGATTCGATCAGACCCTCTTCACTTAAAAAACCTAAAGAATCGGCACCGATACATTCTTTGATTTCATCAATCGTGTGATTGGCCGCAATGAGTTCTTTACGCGTTTGAATATCAATCCCATAAAAACATGGATATTTCAAAGGAGGAGAAGCAATCCTCACATGTACTTCTTTTGCTCCTGCTTCTTTCAAAAGATGGACGATCCGTCTGCTTGTCGTGCCCCGAACGATCGAATCATCAACCATAATCACCTTTTTCCCTTCCACTACCCCGCGTACAGCAGATAATTTCATTCGGACGCCTTGCTCTCTTAGCTCTGGCGTCGGCTGGATAAATGTTCGGGCAATGTATTGATTTTTTACTAATCCAATTTCGTAAGGGATACCGCTAGCTTCTGCATAACCGCTTGCGGCTGACAAAGAAGAATTAGGTACACCAACGACCATGTCTGCTTTTACTGGCGATTCTTTCGCTAAATTCCGTCCCATATTTTTCCGTGCAGTATGCACATTGATTCCTGCGATATTTGAATCCGGTCTGGCAAAATAGATATATTCCATCGAACAAATAGAAAGCTGCGTGTCCTTCGTAAAGCAATCAATCTGGATTCCTTCGTCATTGATGATCACTATCTCACCAGGCTGGACATCTCTTATAAAACGTGCCCCAATAACTTCTAATGCACAAGTTTCCGAGGCAATCACGTATGCTCCGTTTTTCATTTGTCCGATTGCTAATGGACGAAACCCATTTGGGTCCAAAGCGGCAATCATTGCCGTTTCTGTCATTAATAAATAGGCAAAGCCACCTTTGACTTCATTTAAAGCACTTTTCAATTTATTTAAAAAATCTGTTTCTTCACTTCGTCGGATCAAATGCATCAATATCTCCGTATCGGAGTTGGAATGGAAGATCGCCCCATTTTCCTCTAACTCTTTTCTAAGGGAACGAGCATTGATCAGGTTACCATTATGCGCTAAGCCGATCGACTGATCATGAAATTTGAATAGAAAAGGCTGAATATTGTCCACACTTCCATTGCCTGCTGTTGCATAACGTACATGTCCGATTGCAGCTTCTCCTGTTAACTGCTGCAATTTTCTTTCATCTTTGAATACCTCAGAAAGTAGACCCAGATCTCGATGACCCATGAGTTTTCCTCGATCATTGGACACGATACCCGCACCTTCTTGTCCTCGATGCTGAAGACTATGGAGCCCGAAGTATGCCACACTAGCGGCGTCTGGATGACCCCAAACACCGAAGATTCCGCATTCTTCATTTAAACTCTTCACTTCATAAGACATACGATTGCATCCTCCCAGCACTTTCTTGCTACTGCTGTTTCTATTTTGATTTGACCGTCAGTTGCTGAAATTTCGATTATCGCTTCATCCGTCACCTTACCTGCTAAAACAGCAGCATCTCCCATCATTTCTTCGAATCGTGTCTGGTTTTCCGGTGCAACTGTCAATACAAATCTTGATTGAGTTTCTGCAAACAATTGAGCAGAGGGCAAGCCAAACTGCACAGATAAACCTAGCTGATATTTGAAAGCTGATTCTGCCAGTGCAATTGCCAAGCCACCTTCTGAACAGTCATGGGCACTTTCGATCAATCCGTTTTGGATGGCTGTCAATACTAACTCCTGGTTTTTCTTTTCAACGGCTAGATCAAAGTTTCGAATCACCCCTTCGATTCTTCCAAGTTGCATCTTTTGTAATTCACTGCCATCAAAATCTGCAAACGTCTTGCCTAATATATAGATTAGATCCCCTGATTTTTTGAATTCCTGAGTAGTGATATGTTCATGATCCTCGATCAATCCGACCATACCGATCATCGGTGTTGGATAGATTGCTTGACCGTCCGTTTCATTATATAAAGAGACATTTCCTGAAATAACAGGAGTTCCTAACGTTTCACACGCAGCAGCAATGCCGTCAGCTGAAGTCGATAATTCCCAAAAAACTTCAGGTTTATCAGGAGAACCATAGTTCAAGCAGTCGGTGATCGCCAAGGGTCTACCACCGCTAGCAATGATATTTCTAGCTGCTTCTGCCACTGCTATCTGTCCTCCGACTTTTGGATCCAAATAGAGATAGCGAGCGTTGCAGTCTGTGGTCATCGCTAATGCTTTGTTCGTCCCTCTGACTCTCATCACAGCCGCATCGCTTCCTGGACAGACAACTGTATTGGTTTGTACTTGTGAATCATAAGTTTCGTAGACTGAACGTTTCGAAGCAATCGTCGGTTGTTGCAACAGATCAAGCAATACTTGTCCAGGTTCTTCAATAACCGGCTGATAAGGGGCCAACTGCTGAAAAACTGCGATTCGAGCTGGTTCTTTCATCTCTTTATGATAGACTGGCGCATCTTCAGCCAGCGCATCGACTGGCAGATTCGCTACTTCTTTCCCTTGATGATATAGACGATATTGCCCGTCGTCTGTTACTTTACCGATAGTGACTGCATCTAGATCATACTTCTGAAATAGTTCTTGGATTTTTTCTTCCTCTCCTGATTTGACACAAATCAACATCCGTTCTTGTGATTCCGATAGCATCATTTCATAAGGCGTCATTCCAGTTTCTCTTTGTGGGACTTCGTCTAATGTCAATATAAGTCCTGAACCAGCTTTTGAAGCCATTTCCGCACTAGATGAAACAAGTCCTGCTGCTCCCATATCCTGTATACCTACTAGAGAATCCGAATGATGCAAGATTAATTCCAAACACGCTTCAAGCAGCAGCTTTTCCATAAAAGGATCGCCTACTTGTACAGCAGAACGTTGCTGTTCTTCTTCTTGACTAAATTCTTCTGAGGCAAAAGTTGCGCCGTGGATGCCGTCGCGACCTGTTTTTGCTCCTACATACATGATCGAATTGCCGACACCAGCGGCTTGCCCTTTCTGGATATCTTTGTGTTCAATCAAACCTACACACATTGCATTGACTAATGGATTTCCTTCATAACAAGGATCAAATGCAATTTCACCACCTACAGTCGGTATGCCGATACAATTGCCATATCCGCCGATACCTGCAACTACTTCTTCTAGTAAATATTTTGTTTTTGGATTATCTAATTCGCCGAATCTCAATGAATCTAGCAACGCAATCGGACGAGCCCCCATGCTGAAAATATCTCTGATGATTCCGCCAACTCCTGTCGCAGCTCCTTCATAAGGCTCCACGGCTGAGGGATGGTTGTGACTTTCTGCTTTGAAGACAACTGCTAGTCCATCACCGATGTCGACGATACCTGCGCCTTCTCCAGGGCCTTGCAAGACATGAGGTCCACTAGTAGGAAATTTGCGTAGAACCGGTTTAGAATTTTTATAGGAACAATGTTCGCTCCACATAACAGAAAACAGTCCAGTTTCCGTATAATTAGGCATTCTTCCTAAGATATCTTCTTCGATCATTCGATATTCTTCATCAGTCAATCCCCATTCGGCATAGATTCTTTTTTTCTTGATCTCTTCAGCTGTCGGTTCATTCAATGTTTTCATCTATACGGTCACCTTTCCGAAGTTTTTTAAAATGGAAGCAAAGAACCGTTTCCCATCTTCTGATCCTAGCAAGTCTTCTACTGCACGTTCTGGATGAGGCATCATTCCTAACACATTCCCCGCTTTATTCGTAATCCCTGCAATGTTTTCCACGCTGCCGTTGATGTTGTCATTATAAGTAAAGACGATCTGATTATTTTCCTTTAGTTCTTCAAGTGTTTCTTCGTCACAGAAATAATTTCCTTCCCCGTGAGCAACTGGAAGAGAGATTATTTCATCTGCTTCATATTCTGAAGTAAAGGCCGTCTTAGGATTGACTTTCAATGGTACAGTTTTACAAATAAAATGCAGAGACTCATTTCGTCTCAGTACACCTGGCAATAGTCCAGCTTCTGTCAATATCTGGAATCCATTACATGTACCGAATACGGGTTTCCCTTCTTCAGCAAAACGAATCACTTCTTCCATGATTGTAGAAAACCGAGCAATCGCACCGCATCTCAAATAGTCACCATAGGAGAATCCTCCCGGCAGTAAAACCCCATCAAATCCTTCTAAAGAGGACTCATCATGCCGTACAAATTCAGCATCAGCGCCCATGATCTCGCGAACTGCCCATAACATATCTGCGTCACAATTTGAACCTGGAAAAACGATGACCGCAAATTTCATGTTATACTTCCTCCATTTTTTTGATTTCATATCGGTATGTTTCCATATTTACATTTGCAAGCAACTTGTCACAAATCGTTTCAATCACTGTATCGATTGGTTCTTCTGTATCAGCAAGTTGTATCTCAAAGTATTTTCCGATACGGATATCTTCGATTGTTTCATATCCCATACGATGGACTGCTTTTTTTACTGCCTCTCCTTGAGGATCTAACACTGAATCTTTATAGGTTACATAAACTTTTACGAAATACATCATACTCGCTCCTTTTCTTCAGTTAGTTCCGATAGACGGTTATATACTTCTTGATAGACTGGAATCAGATCACCTAAGCCTCTGCGGTAAACGTCTTTGTCCATATGTTCATTCGTACGTTCATCCCATAATCGGCAAGTATCCGGTGTTACTTCGTCCGCAAGTAATATTTTTTCATTCGACCGACCAAACTCTAGCTTGAAATCTACTAAAACCAGACCAACCTTAGCGAATAATTCGATCAAAATTTTATTGATAGCTAATGCTTGGGTTTTCAGCTCACTGATTTCTTCCGGTTTTGCCAGTTGCAAGAAATAGATATGCTCTTCATTGACAAAAGGATCATCCAACTGATCATCCTTATAGTAGAATTCAACGATTGGCTCGATTAATTTTTTGCCTTCAGGAACACCTAGACGTTTTGAGAAACTTCCTGCTGCAATATTTCGGATAACCACTTCCAGAGGGATGATTTGTACTTTTTTTACTAATTGTTCGGTTTTAGACAATTGTTCAATAAAATGATTTTTTATTCCTCGCTGGGTCAGATAGCGGAAAATCGTACTTGTGATTTGATTATTCAATTCTCCTTTCCCACTTATCTGATCTTTCCTCGCGCCATTCAACGCAGTCGCCTGATCTAAGTATTCTACCCAAATCAAGTTTTCATCAGAGGTAAGATATAATTTTTTGGCTTTCCCTTCGTACAGAAGTTCTTTTTTCTCCATGTCTGACTCTCCTTTTTATTTACATTGAAAGCAAATACATCGATTTTTGTTCGTGTTTTCACTTTGAATTTTAACAATCATCTTTTTAGAAATCAATATAAATATGTACATCAAAGGCATTAGATTCTTTTAATGTTCGTGTTTTGTTGTAAGTGTAAAAATTCCCTCATCAACAAGCGTTTACATTTATATATAATGATGGTATATTGAAATTAACTAAAAATTTGGATAACTGGATCGAGGAGGCACTTGCCGATGGAAGATGCAATAAAACAAGGTCAGCTTTTTTTATCAGAATTAACGGCTGAAGAACGTTCCTGTCTATATAATGATTTATTGTCAATCAAAGACGTTTATTTATGCAATAAAGATACTAGTTTTTATACCTTTCGGAAAATCCGCCGAGCAGCTAAGCGTTGCGCTGAATGCCGTAAAAGGACTTTTAGTTATCGGACAGAACACAAAGGCGAACTTTTAATCAGTCAGATCCACGAACAGAAACGTTTCAAAAATCACTATCGTATCCAGATCTTATTTAATGGACAAGAGATGGAATATACTTTTCTCGAAAATTTGCTGCAACATCTCCATAACCAGCATTTTAGTTATAATAGCCAAGCCATTTACGCTTAATTCCTCTATTTTTTGTATGTAAAGAGGTAGTCGCTTTTAAAATCAGGTTCCTATTATTGATAAGAAAACATAATAAACTAAAAGAAGCAGAACCGCTAACGGATCTGCTTCTTTTTTGGTTATTTTTGCTATTCTATTTTAATTGAATTTTGCAACTCACTCTTCTTTATTCCAAACCTACTCGTTTGAATATCACGTCAACGTTTTTCAAATGATGATGATAATCAAAGGCATCGTCTATTTCTTCTTTAGATAATACCGATGTGATGGTCGGATCTTCTTCTAACAGCGGGCGGAACTGAACTTGGTTGTCCCAAGCGTACGCAGTTTTTGGCTGAACAAGATCATAAGCTTCTTCTCTTGTCATTCCCTTATCGATCAATTTCAGCATAACGCGCTGGCTATAAATCAAACCAAATGTTGCAGACATATTCCGCTTCATGTTTTCAGGAAAGACCGTTAGATTTTTAACGATATTGCCAAAACGATTTAACATGTAATTCAATAAAATCGTGGTATCAGGCAAGATGATTCGTTCGGCTGAAGAATGAGAAATATCTCTTTCATGCCATAATGTGACATTTTCATAGGCAGTGACCATGTGTCCGCGCACCACTCTGGCTAGACCAGCCATATTTTCTGAACCGATCGGATTCCTTTTGTGTGGCATAGCAGAAGAACCTTTTTGACCTTTCGCAAAAAACTCTTCTACTTCACGTGTTTCAGACTTTTGCAATCCGCGTATCTCTGTTGCAAAGCGTTCAATACTTGTAGCAATAAGCGCCATCGCTGAGAAATATTCAGCATGGAGATCCCGAGGGAGAACTTGAGTAGAGATTTCTTGCGGACGGATCCCCAATTGTTTACATACATACTCTTCAATAAATGGCGGGATATTTGCGAACGTCCCCACTGCTCCTGAGATTTTTCCTGCTTCTACTCCTTTTGCCGCATGTTCGAATCGTTCGATGTTCCGTTTCATTTCTGAATACCATGTGGCAAGTTTCAATCCAAAAGTAGTTGGTTCAGCATGGACACCGTGTGTTCGACCCATCATCACTGTATATTTGTGTTCTTTTGCTTTTTCGCCAATGATTTCCGTAAAACGTTTCAAGTCTGCCCGTAAAATATCATTTGCTTGCTTGATGAGATAGCCATAAGCAGTATCTACGACATCCGTACTTGTTAGACCATAATGGACCCATTTTCTTTCTTCTCCCAATGTTTCAGAAACTGCTCGTGTAAAAGCAACGACATCATGGCGTGTTGATTTTTCGATTTCCAAGATCCGATCGATATCAAATGATGCATGCTCACGGATTTTTTTCACATCTTCTTGCGGGATTTCACCAAGTTCTGCCCAAGCTTCATCTGCTAAAATCTCGACTTCGAGCCACGCACGGTATTTGTTCTCTTCCGTCCAGATATTCCCCATTTCAGGGCGTGTATAACGTTCTAACATGTTTTTTCTCCTCTAATCCCAAATATTCGTTTGTTTGATTTCTTCCAGCGTTTGCTGGATGTCTTCTGTCAAGATAGTGATATGTCCCATCTTGCGACCTTTTTTCGCTTGTTTTTTTCCATAGAAATGGAATTGCCAGTCTGGCTTATTCTCAATCAAGCGATAGCTTTCCAACAGTTGTTCTCCCAAAACATTGACCATCACTGCATTGCTTGTCAGACGCACTTTTTCTCCTAATGGCCAGCCGCAAATACCTCGAATATGGGCATCGAACTGACTCATAGAACAAGCTTCGATAGAATAATGTCCAGAATTGTGAGGACGAGGAGCTAATTCATTCACATATAGCCCGCCTGTTTTTGTTAAAAACATTTCTACCCCTAAAACACCTGAAAGGCTTACTGCTTCTGCAATCACACGGGCAATACGCTCAGCCTCCTCGACCACATCCTGATCAATCGCGGCTGGAGCAATCGTTTCGTGCAGAATATTGTTTCGATGGATGTTTTCCACGACCGGAAAAGTTGTGAAATCTCCTTGTCCATTTCCTGCCACCATGATCGAAATTTCTTTTTCAAATGGGATCCAAGCTTCTAAAACACAGGTTCCTTCTCTTAAAAGATCCATTGCAGGGGCCAAGTCTGCCCGACTTTTCAAAACATACTGCCCCTTGCCATCATAACCGCCTCGAGTGGTTTTCAAAACGCAGGGATAACCGATCCCGTCAATCGCATCTTGGATATCTGTCGGACTGACGATCGTTGCATAAGGAGCAATCACGATGTTGTTCGTTTCCAAAAAAGATTTTTCCAATAGGCGGTCTTGCGTAATCGCAAGCAAGTCTGTCCCTTGAGGAATAAATGACATGGGTAAGATCGCATTTAGCGCCTCTACACTGACATTTTCAAATTCATAGGTAATGACATCTGTTCTTCTAGCAAGCTCTTTCAGCGCAAAGGTGTCATCATAGACACTTTCAATGTGCCAATCTGCAACTTGTGCGGCTGGACAATCACTTACAGGATCCAGCACACCTACTTTAAAGCCCATTTCTTTTGCACTAATCGCCATCATACGACCTAATTGACCGCCGCCGACGATCCCGATCGTTGAACCAGGCAACAAAGGTTTAACCAAGTTGATCACTACTTTCTATAACAGTTTTAGCCAACATTGAACGTCTTTCAGCCAATTTAGCCTCCAATTCTAAATCATACATGGAAAGCATCTGTATCGCAAGTAGTCCAGCATTAATTGCTCCAGCTTTTCCGATTGCCGTAGTAGCCACAGGCACGCCTCCAGGCATTTGAACAATCGACAGAAGCGAATCTAAACCATTTAATGTTCGTGATTGGACCGGTACGCCGATAACCGGCAAAGTTGTTTTTGCCGCAACCATCCCCGGTAGATGGGCGGCTCCACCTGCTCCTGCAATAATGATTTTGATTCCTTTTTCTCGAGCGCTTTGTGCATATTCAAACATCAAATCTGGTGTGCGATGAGCAGAAACGACTTTTTTTTCATAAGACACACCGAATTCTTCCAATATTTGACATGCTTCTTTCATTGTTTCCCAATCTGAAGTACTCCCCATAATCACAGAGATTTTTGCTGTCATTGTTTTTCCTCCCAGTTTTTCTACACCCATATTTTAACAATCGTATTTTTTGATGTCAAAGAAATTTCGAATATTAATAAAGAAAATCATTTTATTGTTCGTGTTTGTCTAATACATAAAAAAGGATGTGACAAAAGTGATGTCACATCCTTTTTTTTAGTATAAATGGTATTCAATCAGCTGACCCTCGATATTCACTCAAAACGCTGGTTTCACAACTTTTCTTTTACTTCATTATTTTTTGAAGGCTTCTTCTACTATTTCTTCATCTTTTTTTAAACCATTAAAGATCAGATTCAATATGATAGCCGTAATACTACTCATTACGATGCCATTGCCAGTGAACATTTGCAATGTTTGAGGCATTTGACTGAATAATGTCGGCGTAATATTGAAACCTAGCCCAAATCCAACAGAAACAGCAACAATCAATAGATTTTTATCATTGCTGAAATCAACTTCCAACAGCATACGGATTCCTTGGACTGCCACCATCCCGAACATGACTAACATTCCTCCACCAAGTACCGGCTCAGGAATGATTTGTGCTAGCGCACCGATTTTAGGGAATAATCCTAAAACAATCAAGAAGAACGCAGAGAAGTAGATAGGTTTTCTCGTTTTGATACCCGAAAGTTGAACCAATCCGACATTTTGAGAAAAGCCTGTGTAAGGGAATGTATTAAAAATACCGCCTAAGATAACGGCAAGTCCTTCTGCACGATATCCTTTTTTCAATTCTTCTTCTCCAACATTCTTCCCAGTAATGTCACCAAGCGCAAAATATACACCCGTTGATTCTACCATGCTGACCATAGAAATGATGATCATCAGTAAAATCGACCATACATCAAAAGTTGGCTTACCAAAATAAAAGGGTTGTGGGACATGGAACAACGGTGCATCTCCAATCGCACTCAGATCGATCATTCCCATGAAAGCAGCTAAGATGCTTCCACCGACTAAACCAATCAATACCGCGATGGAACGAATGAACCCTTTTGCCAACATTTGCACACCTACAATGAGGAGAATCGTCACAAATGCAAGTAGTAGATTTGTTTTGTCACCAAAATCAGCCGCTGTTGCATTACCGCCACCCATTTTTTCAATTGCTACTGGAATCAATGTCAAACCAATAACGGTGATAACCGTTCCTGTTACTAAAGGCGGGAATAATTTCTTGATTTTAGAAAAGATACCTGAAACTAACACGACAAAGATACCTGAAGCGATAATAGATCCATAAATAGCTCCTACTCCTTCATTAGTTCCGATCAAGATCAGCGGAGCTACTGCTTGGATTGCACATCCTAAAACAACAGGCAAGCCAATTCCGAAAAATCGGTTAACGGTCAATTGCAATAATGTTGCTAATCCACACATAAAGATATCAATTGAAATCAAGTAAGTCATCTGTTCTTGATTAAAGCCTAGTCCTGTACCGATCAAAAGAGGCACCGCTACTGCTCCTGCATACATCGCTAACAGATGCTGCAGCCCTAAAACCGCGGCTTTTCCATTTTGTGTTTCTTTTTCCACGATTATGCGTCCTCCTCAAGAAACTCAACTTGTCCATTCGTCAAGGAAGCGATACGTGCAAGAGAAACGACTCTCAATCCCATTTCTTCAAGCAACTGACGTCCATCTTGGAAAGACTTTTCAATGACGATCCCTATTCCTTCTACTTGAGCTCCAGCTTGCTGGCATAATTCAATCAATCCTTTTGCCGCTTGTCCGTTTGCCAAGAAATCGTCAATAATCAATACTTTATCTTCTGAAGATAAGAATTTACGAGAAATAGAAATCGTACTTGTCACTTGTTTCGTAAAAGAATAAACAGAAGCCGTCAATAATTCTTCATCCATCGTCAAGCTTTTTGCTTTTCTGGCGAAGATCATTGGAACACCTAATTCTTTTGCAGCAAATAAAGCTGGTGCGATCCCAGAAGCTTCAATGGTCACAACTTTCGTGATTCCTTGTTCTTTAAATACTTCTGCAAACCGTTGTCCCATTTGTTCCATCAATACAGGGTCTACTTGGTGAGTGACGAAACTGTCGACTTTTAGTACGCCCTCGCCTAATATACGTCCGTCTTTTTGAATACGTTCAACTAATTCTTTCACTTTATTTGCTCCTTTATCATTTATTAATACCAAAAAACCGCTTTTGTGCAAAAACCTACTATGTTTCTGTTAAAGAAAAACACCCTCCACTTTATCATAAGAAAAGAAGGGTGAAATAGCCAATCTTTTACTTATAGTCCAGCATTTACGGTACTGGCTAGAAACTGTCATCCATATTATGACGATATATAAGTAGGTATGTAAAACTAATAATAGTGTAAAATCATTTTCTTGCAACTGTTTTGCACGTGAAGGCAGTTTGACATATTTGAATAAAGAATGTTGTTTCAAATATTGAAAATAGTCTAACACTACTTTCTGAAACTGACAACGTGGTTTACTTATTTTTTTGTAAAATCTAATGATTTTTAATGCATTACTCCTTTTTGTTCGGGTTTAAATAGTTATTTTTATTTTCACTTATCCAAAAATTCTATTCCACACAAAAAGGATTGTGAAAAAAAACGTACCACAACCCTTTTTTCGAATAAACAGTGTTCCAAAGACAATCTACGGCAATAGCGCACAGATTTATAACGTACGGGAAATAATTTTCGTAAATTCCTTCTTATTCCTTGAAGCTGACAAGTTCATCAATCGCCACTGCTTTTCCGGAAGCAATAGAGTGGTTTGCTGCAATTCCTGTCAAGATCGACAGGATACCATCTACGTGAGTTGCTGCTCGATTCCACGGATCTTCTTCCTTTACTTCGCCAAACAGATCATCCAACAGACGTGGATCTCCTCCGCCATGTCCGCCTGCTTCTTGTTCAACGATTACCTCATAGGGTTCACCGAACATCGGATAGACCTGGATGGACTGAAGAACGGCTGCTCCCTCATCTTTTTTATCTCCACCAGCGTTGATATAGGACTTTTCGATCACTTTCATTTCGATCCGGCCTTTGCTGCCATTAAAAGAAACATTGAATCCTTCCCACGGCATATACGCATTTAGCGAATACGTCAATATCGTACCAGTCTCATATTTGACTGTCACTCCTAATGTATCTTCAATAGAGATATCATCAGAAAATACACTGCGATCACGAATGTATCCACTGTCTTCTTCTGCTTCCAAATACATTTCTCGTAATTCCTCATTGGCTGATAGATCTATAGCAAATGGATCATTTTTGGCTAGTTCGCTTCCATAGCATCGACTGTAAAATGTTTCTACTCCGCGTTTTTCCGCATTATGCATTCCATAAAAATTCAATCCACCAAATGCGAATACCTTTTTTGGATGGCTACTCAACCAAAAGTTCACCAGATCAAAATGATGGGTAGATTTGTGCACGAGAAGTCCGCCACTATTGTGTTTATTTCGATGCCATCTTCTGAAATAATCTGCCCCGTGCTGCGTATTCAGCAACCATTCAAAGTGGATAGAGAAAACATCGCCGATTATGTCTTTTTCCAGCAGTTCCTTTATCTTCGTATGATATGGCGCATAACGATAATTGAAAGTGACTCGCAGATTCCTTCCCGTTTGTTTTTGAACAGTTATTATTTCTTGCGCTTTTTCCTCATCAATAGTCAGAGGTTTTTCGCAAATAACATCATACCCTTTTCTCATTGCACGGATGATATAATCATGATGCGTTCGATCTACTGACGTAATAATGACTTCATCTGGACGTACATCATCCAGTAGCTGTTCAAATTGCGATGGCATACATGTCTTTACTTTCTTCTGTCCATACTTGTTCACAAGTACTCGATTTGCATAATCCATTCTTGTTTGAGACACATCACAAAAACCGACCAGTTCACAAGTTTGATGATACGTAGAGGCAATTGCCTCATAAAAAAAGCGAGCTCTTCCGCCAAGACCGACTTGTACATATTTTTTCTTCATTTAAACTCATTCTCCTTTTCTTTTAACCAGCATGCTGTGACAAATGGCAGTCCAGGATACAGCAATGCAGCAAGTAAAAAATCATACTGTATACACCAAAACAGCCCATACAAAAGACAGAAATACCACAGAAACCCTTTGACATTTTTTGACAACAGCCAGATATTCCTTTTGATCAAATAAATAAGACTATCTGCTTTCTCTTCTTTGCAGACATCAATTAGCGTACTAAAAAAACCATGGGATACAAAAAGCAACAGACACAATAGAAAAGGAATCAGATACCAAGCATCAGCCTTTTCTATGAACAAATACCAATCAGCTGCAAAAATAAGAACGAACAGCTGAAACAACGCAACAATGAAACATAACCTTTTGATTTTTTCTTTCCGCCAACCTACCTTCTTTTCCGCCAAATAATGGGCAGATAGATAATAAGCAGGATACATCATCAAAAAATAAATCAGATAGACAACATGAGCAGAAAGCGTTAATCCTAAAGTAAAAAAACATCCTAGGAAAAAAGCGAAAAGACCATGACTGATAAGACTGGTTAAAAAAATCCGACAGAAATAGTAGTTGATCTTGTAAAGAAACATCTCCTCTATTGGCTTTTTCATATTCAGCCTTTCAAGCCGCTTGTACTGATTCCTTGGACGAGATATTTATTGAAGAATAAGAAAATCAGAAAAACCGGCAGCAGAGACAGCGTAGACATCGCAAACATACTGGCATAAGTCGTGCTAGATCCAGCATCTGCAAATAATTTGATGGCAATCGATACGGTATAAGATCTCGGCTTGTTCAAATAGATCAGCGGTCCCATAAAGTCATCCCATTTCCAATAAAACTGGATAATGATCGTGGTGATGATCGAAGGTTTTAGCAAAGGAAAAATAATTTTGGTAAAGACACTATATTTGCTGCATCCGTCAATAATCGCTGATTCATCTAACTCTTTAGGGATACCGACCATGAATTGCATAATCTGATAAATAAAAAATGCTTGTCCAAAAAAGTGCGGTAAAATCAGCGGCACATACGTACCAACTAAATTCAGCCGATTGTAAATAATAAACTGCGGAATCAAAATCACTTGTGCAGGAATCATCATCGTTACTAACATGACGACGAACCAGAACCTTTTTCCTTTGAAATCGATCCTCGATAATGCGTAAGCAATACAAGTCGAGCTCAGCACTGTCCCGATCGTTGATACCGCAGAGATGACAAACGAATTCTTAAAGAACGTGAAAAATGAGATTCCAGCAAAACCTGCCCATCCTTCTGCGTAATTTTCCCATCGAAAAGTTTCTGGAATCAAATTCAGTGAACCACTCAGAATCTCTTGATCCGTTTTAAAAGAACCTGCGATCATCCACAAGACTGGATAAATCATGACTAGACCTAATAGCAAAATAAACCCGTACTGGAACCATTTCATTACTGTTTTATTCATTTTTTCCTCCTCCCGTTCACACAACGACCCATTTTTGTGATGATTTGAAAATCAGAAAGGTAACAGCGCCCATGATCAACAGCATGATCCACGAAATAGCACTAGCATACCCCATAGAATTAAAAGAGAATGCTTGGTTATACACATAAAGAGCATAAAAGTTCGTGGCATCATTCGGACCACCTTGGGTAATGATGAACGCTTGCGTGAAAGTCATAAACGCTGCAATCGTCTGCATGACTAAGTTATACAAAATGATTGGCGAAAGAAGAGGTAGCGTGATCTTGTAAAACGACTGCCATTTATTCGCTCCATCGATCTCTGCCGCTTCATAATACGAGGCTGGGATCTCTTTGATACCTGCAGCAAAGATGATCATTGCCGAACCGAATTGCCAAGCAGACATCAAAACAAGAGGGATCATGACCAATTTTTGATCGCCAAACCAGGAAAGTGCTGGTGCGCCTAGTCGTTCTAGAAAAATATTCACTAACCCATTTTTAGAAAACAATTCCCGCCACACTAGAGCAATAGAAATACTGCCGCCAATCAAACTAGGTACATAATACAAAGAACGAAAGAAAGTCGTCCATTTGATATTTCTCGTTAAAAGATAAGCAATCAATAGACCAAAGATCAGTTTCACAGGCACAGAGGCAAATACATAGAGAAAAGTAACTCGAATGGAGTTCAAAAAACGAGCATCACTTAGCATTTTTATATAATTATCCAAGCCGATCCATGAGACTGGATTCCCCAGACGATAATCGGTGAACGAATAATAAAGAGACAAGATCATCGGTATTACCGTTATCAATAGAAATCCTAGAATAAATGGAGAAGCAAATACGTAACCGACCACGTTATCTTGATTCATGAATCGTTTTAGTTTTTCTTTTTTCATGCTTTCCTCCTGTTACTATTCCAGAATGTTTGAAGCAAACTCATAAAGACTCTCTGCTGCTTCTTCTGCCGTCATTTCTTCATAGATAACTTTTTCTACTAAAAGATTGTATTGATCTTGGATTTCCGGATTTAAAGCGCTATCAAAAACGTTTACTTCACCGTTGTCCATATCGGAGATCATTTCTAAATAGTCGAATGTCGCTTGTAAAGTTGTATCATCTGTCTGAGCGAGTTGTTCTCGAATATTGGACATGATTGGTACACCGCGTTCTCCTTTTAAAATCTCATTGGCTTCTTCACTGTTTTGGAAGAAATCAATAAATTTAGCCGCTTCTTCTTTGTGCGCTGAATTTCTTGCCATACTCAGCATTTGCGAAGAACGTAAAGGAATACCAGATTCTCCATCTGCTTTTCTGCGAGGGGGATTAATCAATCGAATTTCCATGTCTTCAGGAGCGCCTGACAAAATTTCTGTCAACTGGTTACTTGATAGAAAAATCATCGCTGCTTCGCTATCTCTAACTGCCTGAAAAGACAGATCTGTCGTACTTGCAGCTCCACCACCCGGTTCTGGATGGGCACCTTTGTCTACCAGATTTTTACGCAGCTGGAAAAAATCTGTTAAATAATCCGGATTTTCGAATCCCAAGCTGTTAGATAAATCCTCCTGATTATAAAAATTCAATCCTTTTTCAACTTGCGGTATTTGAATAATACAGCCAGCTATAAAATCTTCGAACCTTGAAATAGCATAGATCCCTAATTCTTCAGTAATTTGATAGCTGATTTGCTCAAATTCTTCCCATGTCCAATTGGAAGCAGGTTCAGGGATACCTAATTGTTCAAATATATTTTTATTGTAAGCAATCGCAAACGAGTTCACCCCGTTGGACAGTCCAACTAATTGTCCGTCGTAAATCGTCGTTGCCAAATAGGATTCATCCGCATTAGAAACATCAATTATCCCTTGATCCACATATTCATCTAATGGTTCAATCTGATTGATGTATTGAGGAAATTGATTATTTAATTGAAAAATATCCCAGATATCATTTGATGCTGCTAGCGTACCTAATTTTGTGTAATATCCTTCATAATCATAGAATTCATACTCGATCGTCACATGAGGATTTTTTTCTTCGTAAAGCTCGATTACTTTTACCGTTGCATCGTGTCGAACTTGTGAACCCCACCAAGCCATGTTCAACGTGATTTTTTCGTCATCCTCTTGCCCACAAGCCGTCAAGAATAATAACATAACACTTAATGCTAAGATGATTCTCATTTTTTTCTTCATTTCCTACACCTCTACTTCCATTGACATTTTTCAATATACTGTATTTTTATACAGTATATATTTATAAAACCATCTTTTTTAAAGGCGAATAAAAACCAAGGCTTGCCTTTTTGTTCTGCCTAGGATGAACAACTCAATACTTTCAAGGAAAATTAGATAGTGCTGATTCTTTTTCCATTGCTACAAATACTTCTTGCTTCAATGATGGGAGGATAATTGCGCAAAGAAAAAAGGATATCAGACAACCGTCCAATATCCTTGACATAGCTAAATAAGCGTGCCACTCTGCGTATATTATTCCCTAAAAAATCAGAAAAAATAACTAGTAATTCTGTATGAAATTAGGTACAATATACACGTCGATGCACAAGCATTGACTATGGCAACTTGATTGGTCAGTTCCCGCTGACTTTTCAAGCCCCGGTGATTTAGCTGCTACTAAATTGCCGGGTGCCTTTTTTAGTTTTTATTCGTTTTTCATTCTATAGAAAGCGCTTCAATAAATCAAGACATTTTTTTGACGTAAAGCTAATAATAACAACAGATTTCGACTATTTATATGTACATTACAGATAAAAAAACAAAAAAATCTTCTTTTATTTCTGAATTTCGAACAAATAGGACCAAGTATAAAAGAGGTCGTGAGCCTGCCGTTCAGCTCCGAGTCACAAGGAACAATTTTAAAAAAACAGCTTCCCATGTTTGATGAATATTGTGAATTGTGACCGAGGAATTGGTAGGAGAACACTGTTTATCCGGAAAAAGAGCGAGGGACAAAAGTAAATAACACTTTTGGCT